>DYMH01000103.1 GCA_020721645.1 Draconibacterium orientale | reverse complement strand
GAAAACATCTGTAAAATTTTTCTGTGTAGGAATGCGAGTCATCAATAAATAATATATATTTCCGTAAATTGGTTGGTAAGTATATCTTTTTAAAAAGGGATTCCAAACTTTATTCCAACGAACAATTTCCCATTTTTGAACAATCACAGCACCGTCTTGCCACAGTCCGTTCATATTCAAATATGTAAAGGTTTCTCCCTGATTTTGGTTAACACACCCTAATCCGCCTTGTTTGGGAAGCCCCAAAACATAAACTTTTGTTGCGTTAGTAAATAGCGAATCAAACTTAGGAATTCTTAAACCCACCATTATTTCTTGCACATTTCTCCATTTTGTTCCGCCAATTGATTTCAGTACACCTTGATGTCGAATAAAATCCAAAGCTCCTTCGGTAGACGCATTTGGCATTGTATTGTGAGGAAGTGTGTATTTTCCGTTAGTTTTGGTTACAATATTATTGAAAAGCGATATATCCTTTATCCGGACAATTCGATAATCAACAAAATCATGTGAATAATCGATATTTTGGCGAACAATTTTAATTGCATTAGAATTATATTCGCCAACATTATCCAATCTAAAACCGTAATGCCTCCAATTTCCCAAATCTACCTTACCGGTATCTAACCCCATGGAGCCGGATACTATATTTCCAATGTAGAGTTTATATTCGGTAAGAGCTTTTTCTGAAACAGCCGAATTTTGTTCTGTTTCTTTTAATTGTTGAAATTCTTTTTCTTTGTTGCTGCATGCATTCAATAAGAATACAAAAATTGAACTGATAATAATAATTTTTTTCTTCATTTGATTAAAAGTTTAAAAGTTTGTTAATTTGGTGTTTTGTGATGTCTATTTTGTAAACATTGCAAAAATAGCATCTCCGAAAAGAATATTATATCCTTGAAAAAAGGGATTTATTTCGATAGTAATTCACTTAATTTTGACGTGAAATGAAAAGAAAATTCCCAATTCTTATCGTATTTTTAACAATTGCCTTATCATATTCAGCAATTGGTCAGGATACTTATATAAATTCATTGAACAGTATTTACACAAAAACAACAGACGATTCGCTGCAACTCGAACTGCTGGGTGTCATGTGTTTTCACACCATGACCATCGATAGTTTAAAATCTGCTGCATTTTGTCAAAAAGGACTTGATTTGTGCAAAAAAGCCGAAAATAAATATGCCGTAGCCAACATGTATCGCACTGCGGGAATCTTTTATAATTATTTTTCGGATTACTCGAATGCCGAAATAAATTACACGAAAGCATTGAAATTGTTTCGATCAATAAATACAGAAAACGGTAGAATTGGTTATGCTAAAACGTGTTACAATTTCGGACTCTACTATAATTACTTTGCCGATTATACGAAAGAATTGGAAATGTATAATCAGGCGATTCCCACTTTTGAAAAACATAAAATAGATAATTTTACAATTGCCGTCTATAATCGTATTGCAAATATTTACGGGGTGATTGGCGATTTTGAAAATGAAAAAAAATACAAAAGAAAGTTAATCGCCCTTGCTTCTTCGATAAGTGATTCGTATAGTCTGAAACAAGCCTATTTGGCAATGGGCGATTTATATTCCGAAAAATCGATGTACGACAGTGCTTGTTATTATTTCGACAAATTAAAAATGATTTGCGAAAAAGATACAGATTACGAAGTGTTAAGTACATGTTATTCGAACATCGCTTTTCTCGAAAATCAACGGAACAATAATTCCAAAGCCTTAATTTTTGCATTGAAAGCATTCGATTATACGAAAATGAACATTAATAAAAACAGCGAGGCATATTGTTATTATCAAACCGGGCTTTATTATTTTAAAATGAAACGAATTTCTACTGCCCGAGACACCTTACTTTCGGGCTTAGCACACAGTCGAAAATATAAATTCAAGGAATATGAACGAAAAATCATCGATGTATTAGCCGAATTGGAAAGTGTATCGGGAAATTACAAATTGGCATTCGATTATAAAACTCAATACGAAATTTTGTATCAAGATATGATGAATGAGGAAAAGCAAAAACAACTTTCTAATTTTGAAATCAAATACAAAACAAAAGAACAGTCTGAAAAAATTAAGGAACTGGAATATCAGAGACAAATTGATAACATCAAACTTCAAAAACGAATGTTAGCACTTTATGCTCTATCGGCTCTTGCATTGTCGATGCTTGCTGCAGCATTCTTCATTTATAAGTATTATACAAAAAAACGTCAGCTTGCGTTCAAGGAATTAGAATTACAACAACAAAAATTTGAGAAACTCCAAAAAGAAAATCAATTAACCGCAACACAATCTGCCCTTCGAGGCGAAGAAAGCGAACGACACCGAATTGCAAAAGAATTGCATGACGGACTTGGCGGATTGTTGTCCGGAATAAAATTAACACTAACCGGTATGAGAGGAAATTACATCGTAAGCCAAGAAAGTGTCAATCAATTCGACCGAGCAATTCGGCTCATGGACGAGTCGATACAGGAATTACGCAGCGTGGCACATAATATGATGCCGGAGGCTTTGTTGAAATTCGGCTTGAAAGATGCCTTGTCAGATTTTTGCGATAATCTGAATCACACGAACGAAATAAATATCGTTTTTGCTTTTTTCGGAACTGAAAAACGTTACGATAAAAATTTCGAAATCAATGTCTACCGAATCGTTCAAGAACTGATGAACAATGCGTTGAAATATGCTCAAGCTTCGGAAATTATTGTACAAATGATTGTTGAAGAAAGCCGGTATCATCTTACCGTACAAGACAACGGTATTGGGTTTGACCCCGAAATACTGAAACACTCCAAGGGCAACGGATTTGCCAACGTCCAATCGCGTGTTTCGATGAATAACGGGCGAATAGACATCATTTCAAAAAAAGGAAACGGAACAGAAATTTCGATAGAATTCGATATTTAATTGTAAATTTGGAATGAATCCAATTTTACCGCAATGCTCGAAATTTTAATCGTTGAAGACCACCCATTAATCATCGACGGACTTACAAAACTACTTTCCACATGGGAAAAACCTTGCAAAATAAGCACTGCCGGCACAGGCAAAGACTGTCGAGTTTTTATGGAAATATACACTCCGGATTTAATTCTGATGGACATCAATTTGCCGGATGCAAGCGGAATTGATTTGTGCAAAGAAATCCACCGAAATCACCCGGAAATAAAAATTGTTGCACTGACAACATTCAACGAAAAAACATACATTCGCAAAATGCTCGAAGCAGGGGCTTCGGGCTATATGCTTAAAAATTCGCTACCCGAAGAAATAATCGCTGCACTTGATGACGTTTTGAGCGGGAAGATTTTTTTAGCTCTTGAAGCTCAATCTGTTTTGAAAGCAAAAGAAGCAAGCGTAAATCGAATTGTATTAACCAACCGCGAAAAAGAAGTTTTGTATTTGATTGCCGACGGGCTTACGAATCAAGAAATTGGCGATAAACTTTTTATCAGTCCGCTCACAGTGGACAGTCATCGAAAAAATTTGATTTTGAAACTCAATGCAAAAAATACAGCTTCGCTTGTAAAAAACGCAGCAGAGCTTGGTTTTTTCGATGTACAACATTAAAAAAAGGACAGCGAAATTACTCTGTCCTTTTTCTTTTTCTAAATTGATATTAACTAAAAATTGGGACTAACATTATCTTCGTCCCGATTGTAAACATTTCCCGAAGCACAACTTTGGAATGTATTGCCCGAAGCAGTTATTCCGGAATAAGTACTCAAATTTCGTGAAGCCCCGTGATTTGAACTGTTTTTGAAAGTATTATTTAAAAGAGAAACAACAGCTGCATCATCAATATAAAGCATCGAGTATCCACCGTTACCGCCATATTCTATGGTACAATAATCAAGTTTGTTTGCCAAAGCTGAACGTATTTCGATATAACCCCAATAACCGGCTTCTTTGCTTTTTCCTGTAAAAGTGATTGGTTTTGAGCTTGTTCCGGAGGCAATCAATTTTCCGGAAGCATCGAAACCGGCACCCGCCCCAATTTCGATAACACAACCCGGTTCGATGGTAAGTGTTGTACCTGTTTCAACGTGATATCCACCGTTGAAAAAATAGGGAACTGTCTGTTCGTGAAGTGTAACATCGGCATCATTTCCGGTACTTCCATTTATAAAAATTGAATTGTAGGTGTTTCCGGTCAGCGTATTTGTGCCTTCAATCGAGATTATTCCTTTCAAAATTTCGGAATATATTGGATATTTATTACAATTTTTGATTGTATTATTGGTAAAAGTACTCAATCTGCCTTCGTTGATATATAAGCCGTAGCCTAAACCACCATCGATGGTGCAGTCGTGCATTTTTAAAAGTGCTGACCCCGCAAGGTAAAGTGCCCCGAAATATTGGTCCGAACCTGCATTGATAATTTGAACAACAGCCATTTCATTATCCGAACGGTTCGATTTTATTTCAACACCGGACCACGAGCCTTCATTCTGATTATTTGTCGGTCCGGTGAGAATAATTGGGGCAATTGCCGTTCCTATCATTCGTATTCCGGCATTTTCGTTAACGATTATGCTACTGCTGACACTCGAAAAAGCAATGGTTACGCCGGGTTCAACGGTTAAAAGTGCATTTCCGTCGATTGTAAAATCTTCGGCAACAATATAATCGATGCCCGAATTTCGATTCACCAGCGTTTGATTCGATGACATGGCCGCTTCGAGAGTTAATGGATCGAGTACTGCCGAACCGGCAACAGTTACGGTAACTGTATAAACAATTTTAGAACCGTCTTCGGCAGTAACAGTGTAATTCAGAGGATTCGTGAAATTTTGTGCAACTCCCGATGCCGGATTAATACTCGCTTTGGGCGAAATGGTAATTGTAGGAACCAGTGCTGTTACAACGGTTCCGGCGGGCAAATCGGCAACAATGGTGTGTGTTGTTTCATTGATGATTGCATTTACCGTGGGTGTAAGTCCTGCAAATTGGAATGTCAATACTTGCTTGAGAGAACTTTTAATAACTTCATCGTCATCTTTCTTGCAAGAGCTTGAAACGATGATAGCCGTAAACAATACAACGGCAATCTGTTGGAATGTTAATTTCATACTTTTCATTGGAAATTGTTTTTTAAGTAAATAGTATTTTAGCTGTAAATTGCAGGGCAAAGATTGGATTATTTACACGTCAATTTATCCTCGAAAAAAGGGATTTTTACATTTGAGAAATAAAAAAACCATCGAAATATCGATGGTTATTTTTTAAAAAAAAGCACTTCGGAATTATTTTTTACTAAATCGAGTTCTGAAATGCTTGTTAAGGGTTGATATATCGAGAATATATAAACCGGAAGTCAGTTCGGATATTGAAATATCGGCAGTTCCAATCTTTTTTTGAACAATTTGACCTGTGAGCGAATAAATTGTTACAACAATCTGTTTTGAGTTTTCGATTTCAGGCGATGAAAAATGAATAACGGATTCAGCCGGATTTGGGTATACCGAAAAGTCGGATTCAATATTTTCAACCGAATTAATGCCTAAATCGTTTATTGTTACATCGTCTAAAAATAAAATCCATTGATAGGGGTTACTGAATCCGTGAAATCCTATAAAATTGATCCCATTGACTGCGGGTGAAAATGTTTGAACATGTTCGGTATAATCAGTCAAAGTAATGTTATCATCATAAAAAAGTGTTGTTCCTGTCATAGCTGCCGAAGCATTGTCGTCACCAATTTTTACCTCCATTTTTTCCGATGAGCCTTCGAGAACGGCAATTTTATACCAGAAACGCAATTCGTAGTCATGATTTGCCTGCATATTGAGAGGCGGTGTAAAAAACCAATCGTCCATAGGATTTAAGAACGAAAACCCCGAAACCAAATTCATAGCTTGCGTTCCGGTATGGGCATTATTCGTGTAACTTGGCGAATTAGAAATTTTATCCCAACTGAAACCTGCTTCTTGATTGTTTTCTAAAGACCAGCCCATTGGATAATAAAAATCGTATGTACCCAAATAATGTTGCGTAACGGTTTCAAAACTATCACTCCACGGATAAATTGTAATTGTTGGGTCTGTCATGGTTGTAAACGACCACACCGGGCAATCGACAGCATCTCCTTGTGCGTTATACGGAACAATTTTCCAAAAATATGTTGTATTGAATTGTAAATTAGAAATCAGCTGTGATGTAATTACTCCTAAATCGATATTGTTGATAACATTGGTTATATTTCCCAAACTCGTTCCAACCGATAAGCGGTATCCTGTTGGTTCTCCTCCGCCGTTGCTCCATTTGAGCAGCAAATCATTCATAATATCATTTTCAAGCGAAGCCTCAGCAGGTCCTACTAATTGAGCTGGATTTGGTACCGTTTCGCCGGAGATATTAACCCATTCCACATCATCAATCCGGATACTCGAATTTGATGAATGCAATCCGTGCCTGAAAGCAATATATGGCTTTATATTATCGGTGGCAAATGTTACAGAAAACGGTGCTGTTGCTTCCTGAGGCGGACTGACACTCTGAATGAGTTGAAAGCTTGCCGGGTCGTGCGGGTTGGTCATCAATCCAACTTCAAGTTGTTCGCCCGAAATTCCTGCAATTGCGTAAAATTTTAACGTATGAGTTGCAAAATTTGTAACTCCCGGAAGTATTGCAATTAACGGCGAAACAATGTTGCTGTTATTATACAATCTCAAAACGTTGTAAGCAGAATGATATTCTCCGGCATTTGCAGATTCTACAATTGCAAAATGATATAAATCACTCGGGTAATTTGTAATGCAGTTCCAATGTGTGGGAAGTTCATCTTGTGCCGTAGTTTCAAAATATTCGTAGAGTTCCGAAGCGTTAGTCATTCCCGTTCCGGACAAGGTAACGACATTGTTGCCCAAAAATTCATTGTCTTGAATATTAAAAACGATGCTTCCGTTATTTGTTCCGGCACCGGTTGGAGTATAAACAATTGTTGCAACTGCCGAACCTGAAGCTGGAATCGTACCGGAAAAAGAAGAACTGAATGGTCCGGAAGGTGTAACTCCGGTAATTACCAAAGGAAGCGTTGCATGAGTATTTGTAATTTCAACATCAAAAGTTGTATATCCTCCCAAATAAATTTCGCCAAAGAAATGATTTTCAGGATTTATACTAATTTGAGGGGAAGTACTTATGGTTTCGATACGTATATCGTCGAGGTAGACCGGAAGCGGAGTGTATGCTGTATTGATAACTTGATATCGCCATCGAAACAGAACATTGTTTGACGTAAATGCCGATAAATCGACAATTTCCTGTGTATAATCTGTCATTTCGCTTGTTGGATAAAGTTCTTTCAAAGTTGTCCAATCCGTTCCGCCGTTGGTAGAAATCTCAAAAAAAGTTTTGTCGGCATCCGATATTTTACCGGATTTATAAGGACTCATATTCATCCAAAAAAAAGAGATTTGATAATTTGCATCAGAAAGGTCGAAACGGGGACTTGTAAGAGAAAATTCGTTGCCGGTTGCGAAAAAACTTGGCGAAATATATGCACAAATTAAGCCTGAGTGTTGATAATCGCCGCCGTCGTTGTAATTCCAGTTGTTTGGACTTGCGGGATAATCCCAATCGACATCGAATCCATAATAACCGGGGTGAAAGACAACTTCCGCCGGATTTCCTTCTTCAAAGCCTTGATTATAAGGGAAAGCAGTCAGAAAAACTTGTGTTGTAAAAGTCCAAACCGTGCTTTCGGCACTGCCCGAACCATCTTTTGCTACAACTTTCCAAAAATATTCTGTTTTTGAATTAAGAAAATTCCCACCATTCAATTGTGCAAAATTCACAGTATTAAGTCCTTCGGAGGCAGTGGCATCGGAAACAATTTTCACGGAATTATCCATCGTACTGACCAAATTTTCATCAGTCGAAAAATACACATCATAATTTGTTGCCAAATCATCTAAATTAAAGCTTAAATCCGAATCGACAAGCACTTTTGTTTCATTTGCCGCCGGTGTGGGAATGGACGGATTCGAGGTTCCTGCCGAAACATATCGCAAAATGATATTTGGTAAAGAATTTGGATACGGATTCAAATACCCCGAGCTTGTCGGAAAACCGGCGGCTTCTCCATTAACTTTGGTATTGTTTGTTACACTTGTGGTTGAATTAAAATTTGGATTGTTGTAATTGAAAGTTCCGTCGCGATTTTCCCAATGCACAATAATATTGCTCGTGCCGTCATAAACAAAATCAGTAATATCAATTTGATTCCAACCATTGACAAATGAAATGTTACCGTCAAAAACTTTCGTGTAACCGTTACTTTCCGGATTTTCGTAGCTTGCATCAGCAAACACAGCAGCTGTAGAAAGTTTTAAGTAGATTTTCTGATTGTTTGCAGTTCGTGGTCCGTTGTTGCAATCGAAAGACAGATGCGTTATCGAGTTGGTTCCGATGATAGATTGTGCGGGATAGATTGACGAGGACCAACCGTATTCCCAAACCCCATAAACGGGTAGTGAAGTACTTTGAGTTCCCGTTCCAATTTGTATGGTGGACTGCGAAAATCCAAACATCGAAATGATGAGGAAACTAAAAAAAAACGTAATTATTTTCATGGAATTTGTCGTTAAGTGAAAAAACAAATTTACCACTAAAATCACTATCAAACTGAAAGAAGTTGTACGAATCAATCAATTCGCACACACACTAAAATAGATATTATCAAGATTTTATTGATTTGCGATACGAACTGGGTGTCGATTGTGTCAATTTTTTGAACGCAGAATTAAACGAAGATTTGGAGCGAAAACCACATTGTTGTGCAATGGCTTCAACAGTATAAATATTATTTTCAGAAGATACTAAAAGTCGCACAGCCTCTTCTACACGGTAGCGATTGACCAATTGATAGAAATTTTGATGAAATTCCTCATTAATAACTTGCGAAAGGTAGGTGGAATTTGTTCCAATGGTTTCAGCCAGATGTTCCAAGCCCAACATCGGGTTTCGATAACTGCCGGATTGCAAAATTGAAATAATTTCATCTTTAATTTGAGCTTTTTTATCTTGCGATAAATTCGATTTCTTGTATTTTTCCACCGAACCGTCTTCATTGATTGGTTTTAAATTTTTAACGTTAACAATTATAGAATTTTTTATCGACACCAATTCATTTGTTTCACAAAACACTTTCTTTTGAAACAAAGCATGTGTTCCAAGATATGTTATTAGAATAAGAATTGTTAAATTAAATCCTGTACGTATTGAAAAATAATTTTTCACTTCAATAAATTTAGAAATATCAAGCAAAACAAACAGTGCAATAAATGCATACATGGTGTATAAAAGCCATCGTAAATCAATTTCTTCGCTGTATGAAAAACATTCTTCTATCTTTTTTTTGTATTTTATATACGATACACCGAACTTATAGAGATAATAAATAAATTGTAGATTCAATACTAAAAGAACACCAATTCGATAAATAAAACGAACAAATGTTAATATTGGATATTCCTTAGATAATCCGACTTCCCCCATAACAAAATTCAACTGAATTTCTTTTGGCAAAACATAAAACGGAATTAATAGCAAAAGAAATAAGACAGCAAGCAAAAAATGTAAATAGAATGAGCCTTGTACCATTTTTTTATTACATGTAATGCTTTGAACGTATAAATTGAAAAGAGGCAAAATCAACAAAACAAGAGGCAGCGACAAGGGAAAAAGAAAACGCACCAATTCCGAATATGAAATATAAAATATGACAGAAAATACAAAAAACAAGGACAACACAGAATACATAAGTGCCAAAAAACGTAAAGACTCATTGCTTTTATTGAAAAAGGAAACCCAAAACAGAATTGAAAAGACAAGACTTACAAAAATTACGGCACCCGATGTAATTCCGTCGAATAAGAGAATAATTTGATTTGACATAATAAAAAACCTAAATTGAATTCGTAAATTAATAAGCCCAAAATTAACGAAAATAAAGCGAATTAAGAACAAAAGAAAAACAATCGCACCACCCAAAAACCCTTTAAAAAGATTCATTGTTTCGTTGGTAAATATCACTATAAAAATATAATTGTTTGATTAACGGATAAAATAACTACTTTTGCAGGCTTAAAATAAACACAGTCAATGCAAAAAATTAGAAATATTGCTATTATAGCACACGTGGATCATGGGAAAACCACAATGGTGGACCGAATTTTACATCAAGTAAAAATGTTTCGCGACAATCAAGAAGTTGTTGATTTGATATTAGATTCCAACGATTTGGAACGCGAACGCGGCATTACGATTCTGTCGAAAAACGTTTCGGTTCACTATAAAGACGTAAAAATCAATATCATCGACACACCGGGGCACTCCGATTTCGGCGGCGAAGTGGAACGTGTTCTCAACATGGCAGACGGCGTTCTGCTTCTGGTCGATGCTTTCGAAGGTCCGATGCCTCAAACTCGTTTTGTGTTGCAAAAAGCCTTGGAACTCAACCTGAAACCCATTGTGGTTATCAACAAAGTAGATAAAGCCAATTGCAAACCCGACGAAGTTCACGAAGCCGTTTTCGAGCTCATGTTCAGCTTAGATGCCAACGAAGATCAATTGAATTTCCCCGTAGTTTACGGTTCATCGAAAAACGGGTGGATGTCGGATCACTGGAACAATCAAACAAGCGATGTCAGCTATTTGTTAGACACGATTATCGAACATATTCCTGCACCCGAAAAGAAATTAGGCACTTTGCAAATGCAAATCAGCTCCTTAGATTATTCATCGTACATCGGACGTATTGCTGTAGGGCGCATTTCGCGAGGAAGTATCAAAGCCGGACAACAAGTGTCGGTGATGAAACAGGACGGTAAAATGGATAAAGTAACAGTTAAAGAACTGTATTTATTCGAAGGCTTGGGCAAAGAAAAAACCAAAGAAGAAGTTTTTGCAGGCGAAATCTGTGCCGTTTTAGGTTTAGAAAATTTTGACATCGGAGATACAATTGCCGACATTGAAAATCCCGAAGCATTGAAACGTTTGAGCGTTGATGAGCCCACAATGAGTATGCTCTTCACGGTTAATAATTCACCCTTTTTCGGTCGCGAAGGAAAATTTGTAACTTCCCGCCATTTGCGCGACCGATTGTTCAAAGAAATTGAGAAAAATTTGGCTTTAAGAGTCGAAGAAACAAATTCTGCCGACAAATTTTTAGTTTTCGGACGCGGAATCTTGCATTTATCAATTCTTGTAGAAACCATGCGTCGCGAAGGTTACGAGTTTCAACTCGGGCAACCGCAAGTGATTA
Organism: Draconibacterium orientale; assembly: GCA_020721645.1. Taxonomy (GTDB): domain Bacteria; phylum Bacteroidota; class Bacteroidia; order Bacteroidales; family JAADGE01; genus DYMH01. The sequence continues at coordinate 2,156 of DYMH01000103.1, read as the reverse complement.
TAAAAACCATTGACGGCGTAAAAAACGAACCCATCGAATTACTTACAATTCTTGTTCCCGAAGAATTTTCGGGCAAAGTAATCGAAGTTGTTACACAACGAAAAGGCGAAATTATTAACATATCGACCAAAAACGACCGCATTGTTTTGGAGTTTTCGATACCCGCCCGCGGATTAATTGGCTTAACAAACAACATTTTAACAGCAACCGAAGGCGAAGCCATTTCGGCTCACCGATTCAAAGCTTTTGAACCATGGAAAGGCGAAATGCCCAGCCGTAGAAGTGGTTCTTTAATTTCGATGGAAACTGGAAACGCAATTCTTTATTCGATAGATAAACTGCAATCTCGCGGCGATTTTTTTGTCAATCCGAACGAAGAAATCTATGCAGGACAAATTATCGGAGAAAATACACGCTTGGACGACATTGTTGTAAACATTACAAAAACCAAAAAACTGACCAATGTTCGTGCTTCCGGAACAGATGATAAAGCAAATATTGCACCTGCCATAAAATTTTCTTTAGAAGAGGCAATGGAATATATCAAAGAAGATGAATATGTTGAAATTACGCCGAAATCAATTCGTATCCGCAAAATATTGTTGAGCGAAATCGACCGAAAAAGACAAAAGAAAGACTAAATAATTGGGAATTGAGAAGACTTACCTGCCCCGACAGAGGTTGAAAATCCTGTCGGCTGCAGTAATTTAATAAGGAATTAGAAGAATGATTAATTGAATAACAAATTGGTTACAAAGACAATAAATCTACAAATAAATTTGTATGGCGATATAAAAAAAGCATTTTGAAAATTCAAAATGCTTTTTTTATAAGATAAGCCCAAATTTAGATTATATCCATCGTTTTTTTCGTATAAAGAAAACGCCGAGAAGCCCCATTAATATTGAAATTCCCAAAACAATATAAAATGCAATTTTTGAATTTTCTAAATGATTCGGAACATTCATACCAAAAAAACTTGCCACCATGGTCGGAATTGCCAAAACAATGGTGATAATGGTCAATTGCTTCATCACAATATTCAGGTTGTTGGAAATTACCGATGCAAAAGCGTCCATCATTCCTGTTTGAATATCGCTGTAAATTTTAGCCATTTCAATCGCCTGTTTATTTTCAATCAAAACATCGTCCAATAAATCTTCATCAAATTCGTTGGATCTCAGAAATTTAGATGTTTTCAATTTTGCCAACAAAAATTCGTTGGAACGAAGTGAGGTTGTAAAATACACCAAACATTTTTCGAGTCGAAGCAGTTTTTGCAATTCTTCATTTTTGGTCGAACGTTCTAAATCTTGCTCTACAATATTTGTTTGTATATTGATGTGTTTCAAATAGCGATGATAAATGTTGGTGGTGTGCAAAAACAGGGAGAGGATAAAATCGGCTTTGTTCAGAAAATTAACAGCTGTTTTTTTTCGACGTGTAAAAAACTCAGTTAAAACATCGTTTCGCGATTGGCAAAGAACCAAAATATATTCATCGGATATAATAATTCCCATCGGAATAGTAGAAAACGGGACTGAACTTTCGGAATTTTGAATCGGAATACGCAAAATAATAATCAATTTATCGTCTTCGGTTTCGATGCGCGAACGTTCATCAACGTCCATAATATCGGCGATAACATCTTCGGCAATTTTAAAAGTCGATTGCAAAATGTGCTTCTCTTCTTCGGTGGGATCTGTGGTATTAACGATGCACCCTCGTTTGAAGGACTGAATGGGCAGTAAACCGTCCGGAATGGTTTGCCAGTAAGTCATCATAGCGTCTTCCTCCTTTATTATGCCAAGCGGAAGCAGACGCTTCTTTTTCAGCAGTTAATAATAATTATTTTTGCGTATAAATAATAGTCATCCATTTAAAACAGACTTTAAAAATTGCATTGCAAAATTAGAAATATTTGTGTAAAAAAAATTTAATTTTTTGGAATATATTTAAAAAAGGATATTTTTTTGATTCTAAAAAAAACCTCGAAATAAAATCGAGGTTTTTTTGTATTATTCATCGCGTGTATCAATGATTTCGGTATCTTTTGGAAATTTTTTGGGGTCGAACGTAAACAACGCATCGGGAATTTCGGTGTCGGGTTTAAATTCGCTCACTTCGATTGTGCTTTGGTTTCCGTCTTTATTAAA
>DYMH01000102.1 GCA_020721645.1 Draconibacterium orientale | reverse complement strand
CCATAATCAGTGTTTTCTGCAAAAATAAATATTATTTATGTAATTAAGTCTAATTATTTATTTGATGAATTTGGCTCGAGTTGACGGAAAACTCTTCTCTAAGACTTATCTGAAAAAGTATGCCGATGAAAAAGGGTACAATTCTGATAATTCCAATTATTTATCATTAATCGATGATTTGAATATTACCAATAATTTACAGATGCTCACACCTGATAAAAATTTATCATTGGCAGCAGCATTTCATGCCGAAGATACCGGAAAAACAGGCATCATGGGGCACAATTCATCGGACGGAACTTCATTCTCCAAACGTCTGAATCGTTTTTCAAAGACCGGAGCTATTGCCGAAAATTGTGATTACGGACTGAATTCGGCTCTTTCAATTGTTTGCGATTTATTGATTGACGAAGGTGTGGCATCGCTCGGGCATCGAAAAAACATTTTAGGTCCATACAACCAGGTTGGTGTTGCATTACGAGAACATATTACGTGGTCTTATGTTTGCGTACTTGATTTTGCTGTAGGGCAGTAATAATTTTTTTGTTACACTTAGGCATTTTGATTATAAAAAATTTCCGATAACCATCTGAAATTTGGTTTCTTATTTCCACAATGTATGTTTCGTTTTTATTGGAATATCTTCTTGATTTTTGGTTTCAAATAATCGCTTGTTGCTGTTAATATGATATTAAAAAACTAAATCAGGCTATCTTTCAGTGTAAAATAACCTGACATTTATTACCTGAGTTTTGCGTAAACTGTAATGATAGCATTGGCTTATTCTTCTTCTTTCATATTTTGCAGTATTTTTGTTGCAATAATTTCAGCAGCTTTAATTAGAGGGTAAGCTGCGGGAGATGCCGTTAAACAGGGGTGTGTACCGATTTGCATGGTTAAAAACGAATTAACCGACATTCGATTTTGTATAGCCAATCCAATAACATTAGTCAGTTCGCCGGTCTCACTTCCGCCGACAGCTTCTCCTCCAATAATAACGCCCGAATTTTTTGCTGCAATAAGTTTAACAATCTGCTTGTGAGTGCCGGGTAAATTTCCCGGGTGTCTATTTACTCCTTCAAACATTCCGGTAAGTGTTGAAAGACCTTCCGCTTCTGCTCTTTGTTCGGTTACACCTGCTGTTCCGAAGCCGGTATCGCCAAGTGCGGTTGCGTAGATGGCAATTGTTCCGCTAAAAGTTTTAACTACGTTGAGATTGAACAAATTCATGCCGGCTATGCGGGCTTCCGCACAGGCGGTTGAAGCTAACATGGTTGAAACTCTTTGTCGGGTAACAAAATCTCGCTTCTGAGCACAATCGCCAACCGCAAAAACATCTTTTACATGTGTACGCATGTATTCATCAACAGCAATGAAATTATCTTCATCTACGTAAATTCCTGATTTTTTGGCTAATTCAGTGTTGGGGCGATATCCAATCGACAGAACAACGGCGTCCATAGCCATCATTTGACCGTCTTCAAATTCTATGGCTTCAACTTTTTCTGTTCCAATTACTTTACTGATGCCCTTGCCTGTAATAATATTTACGCCTCGCGATGCAAGCATTTCGTGTATCATTTTCGCAATTTCAGTGTCGAATGCCAGATTTAAAATATGGGGCAATTTTTCGACCAAGGTAACATTATACCCGTGTTTTGTGAGCTCATCTGATAATTCTACACCAATAAATCCGGCACCGATTACGGCAATATTTTTTGATTGCCCCAGTTTATTTTTCATATCATCAAGGTAATATTTATCTTTTGGGATAACAAAAACATTGTCCAAATCTGCACCCGGCAGCCATTTGGGTTTTATTGGGGCTGAACCCGTTGCGATAACTAATTTTACGTAACTTATTTTTTCGCCGTTTGCAAGTGCCGCCACCTTGTTGGCAGTGTCTATTTCTACCACTTCGCCTACCAGAGATGTAATTCCGTTTTTATTCAACATTATATCAACAGGCATTAAATTTTTTTCGGAATCGCTCAACGTGCTGAAAATGTATGGAATGCCGCAAGGCACCATCATATCTTTTTGTTTTTTGATAAGTGTAAATTCTTTTTTTGCCCAGTGTGATTTACCTGTCAAAGCTGCAACCATTCCGGCTGCACTGCCGCCAATAATTAAAACATCTGTCTTTGTCATTTGGTGAAAAATTAAGATAAATTTTTTAATTTTTTATATTCTCGAATATTTCTCGAATTTGTTTTGAAATTGTTGAATTTGGTATCCACTCCGGAATACTTTTGCAATTCACCATTGCTTGAACAACCTGCGGGTCGAAGCCGAGTTTGCCGGCAATTGCGATGTCGATACCCCGACAATAGTTTTCAATTTCAAGGGTCATATCTTCATTAAGGTCGAATTTATTGATAATAACCCAAGTTTTCAGATTGAATTTTGAGGTTATTTCAATGGTTCTTTCCAAATCGTGCTTTCCGGAAAGTGTTGGTTCGGTAACAATTACAACGCTGTCAACGCCTGTAATTGTGGAAATCATCGGGCAACCGATTCCGGGAGGTCCGTCGATAATGATTGTGTCGATATTTTCCGCTTTTGCAATTTCTTTGGCTTTATCACGTACGATATTTACCAGTTTGCCCGAATTATCTTCACCCGGAGCAAGCCTTCCGTAAACCATTTTGCCGTTGCGAAATGTACCTGCAAACATACGGCTGTCGTTGCTGTCTATCATTGAAATTGCTTCTGTGGGGCATATCCGGGAGCAGAGTTTACAGCCATCGCACAGAATATCGGAAATCGTGATTTTTTCATTCACAAGTGAAATGGCATCGAATCGACAATATGAAGCACACAATCCGCAATTTGTACACAATGTATAGTCGATTTCCGCTTTTTGTCCGCTGATATATACCTGCTCTTCTTCGTGTGTGGGGTTGAAAAGGATATACAAATTTGCTGCATCAACATCACAATCAGCCAAAACAACTTTATCCGATAATGTTGCAAAAGCTGCACTGATACTGCTTTTGCCTGTTCCGCCTTTACCGCTGATGACTGCTATTTGCATTTTGTTCGAGTATTGAATTAAACATTGTTAAAAATTGTTCTTGAAATTCCGGTTTATCTTTTACAACGATTTCGCCTTTTGAATAATTGCGGGCAATGGTTTTGTCGAACGGAATTTCCATGAGCAACGGAATATGTTCTTGTTTTAAATAGTCGTAGATTTCGTTATCGCCCATTCCGGCTCTGTTAATAATGACTCCATATTTTTTGTTTAATGTTTTCAGTGTATCAACCGATTGTTTTAAATCACTCAGTCCAAAAGGTGTTGGTTCGGTTACCAGAATCACAAAATCGGCAGTACTGACCGTATGTATAAAAGGGCACGAAGTTCCGGGTGGGGAATCTAAGAGAATAATTCCGGTATTTCCGGCTTCTTTTATTGCTTGTTTTATTACCGAAACAGGCGAAAATACGCCGACTTTCATTTTGGCTTCAATAATTATCGATTTTTCGGCAATATCAAAGCAACTGATTGTTCCGAGCGACTCATCTTTTTCGCTGATTGCCATATCATTACAAGCAACCGAGCAAGCTCCGCAGCCATGGCAAAGGTCTTCAATTACTTTGATGATTTTAAAAGGAGGCAGAATGAATATCGCATTATAGTTGCAATAATCGTGGCATCTACCGCAAAAAGTGCATCGACTTTTATCAATTACCGGAACTTTTTGAGTCTCTTCATAGGTTTTTACTAATTTCCCTTCAAAAAAAACCAAATCGTTAGGTTCTTCGGCATCGCAATCGACTAAGGTTGTCGGATATTTATTTTGTTGAAGTGTATAGAACAAATTGGTTGATACGAGTGTTTTTCCTGTACCGCCTTTTCCGCTGGCAATAGCAATTTTGATATTCGGTGGATTAATCATACTTTAATCTGGTTTTTTCATCGGCGAGGGTAAGGCGTATTGCTTTTTCAATAAAATCGCCTTTCCACGAATTTAATTTACTGTGGGTTGTAAAATATTTTTGAGGGATTGGGTGTGTTCCTAAAATCACTTTCATACCGTATTTTCCGGGTATAAACTTTTCAAAATGTTCCATGTACGGACAGGGTGGATATCCAACTAAAAATCCTGTTGCAAAATGAACATGAGTAACACCGTTTTTCTTCATTTCTTCGGGTGCGTATTCAATGTTTCCGCCGGGACACCCTCCACAGGTGGTGTATGCTGCAAGTTCAACGTCTTTATCTTTATACATTTCAAAAGCTCCTTCTTTGTTTTGAAGTGCTCTGAAACACTTGCCCCCGGCACACGTTCGGTAGCGGTCGCAAATGATAATACCGATTTTAATTTTTTCCATAATCTATTTTAAATGAAGACTTAAATAAATAATCAGGACACCTAGTAATATAAATGAAATTTGTGTAACAGAATCTTTGAGTGTACTTCTTTTATGCATTTCCGGTATTAGTTGTGCCATAGATAGATATAGAAAACTTGCGGCAGAAAAGGCCAAAACATAAGGAACCATTGTTTTTATTGTTCCGGATAAGAAGTAAGCAAATAACCCAAAAATAACTGTTGTGCTGACAGACACGATTTTATACCAAAATGCTCTTTTTCGTATTACGCCGTTTTTTATTAAAATGCTCAAATCGCCTAATGCTTTGGGGATTTCGTGAAAAATGATTGAAATTGTTACCGTTAATCCAACCTCGGTCGAAATTAAAAAAGCCGAAGTAATTACAATTCCATCGATAATGTGATGAAACGCATCGCCTATTAAAGTAACGGAAACAGATGCATTGCCACGACGTTCGCAATTTTCATCAGAGCAATTTCGCCAAAGTACGAATTTTTCAAGGCTGAAAAGGAATAGAATCCCGATGAGAATAGTCCACGCAACCTTGTGCGAGTCGCCTATCGATACAGCTTTGGGAATCATACCCAATAAAGCTGCACCCAACAAAATACCACTTGCAATGTAGAGAAAATAGGTAGATACTTTGTTCAATTGTTGATCTTTCAAAAACAGCATTAATCCGGATATCACGACACAGCCGATACTTGCTGTAATTAATGCTGTTATTACGATAATAATTGTCATGTTATTGTTTTATTTAATACGATAAAACGGCCTTTATTTATGTTTAATATTTCGGAGATATACTCGCATTTTGCCATAGGCAGGAAAAATATTCTTGAATCATTTTGATGCACCAATCCTTCAAAATTTCCTTGTCCCTTTGAAATATTAAGGTCTGCTTCGTGATAAATATCAAGAAATTCTTTGCTGCATTTTTCTAAAACCGTAGAAGGTGCATCAAATTCGATGGAAATCACTTGAGCGACCAAATTCATGCCAACAACTTGGGCATCTGCATGAGTTACATCATTGAGTACAGGGGCATTTTTTACGGCATAAATAACAGGATTTGAAATGTTTGTTTCAATAAAAAGTTTGTCGAATACTATTTCACCGGCATTGTCGCCCAAATACAAAATCTTCTTTGCTTGTTTTAATCTAATTTTGAGTGAGTTAGAATGATTAATTGCAAATGAAGATTCTAACACATCAGAAATCGTTCGATTCAGGTCAAAATCGTTATTTGTGCCATAATCCATGAAATTTCCTGCAATTGCAAGTCGAAGCGATAAATCGAATGGATTCATTGCCGAAATAACTTTCGGTTTCCATTTCTTGTACAAATTTAATGCAATGTAATTGCTGTTTGCTTTTTCTTGGGCAAAAGGATCATGAATTCCAACAATTCGACAAAATTCATGATTCAATTTCGCCTGGATTTCGGGTGTCGAAAGGTATTTGTTAGCAATGATTATTTCGTGATAGCGAGCAATAAATTTTTGGCGATGAATTGCGTTGTTATCAAATTTATCGAACAATCGTTGATATGTTTTAAGTAAACAAATCTTACACCGTTCGTCAACTGCAACTTTTTTTTTAGTGTTTGCAATTGTCGTGGTCGTGATGTTCGTCATGGTCACAATAATTTGCACTGAGTTCAAGTTTTCCTGCAATAAAATCAGTAACTAATTTTTCGGGAGTTTCAACCGGTGCACCAATAAACACATTGACTTTTGCCTGATTAAATAAGGAAACTGCTTGCGGTCCCATTCCGCCGCCGATAACATCAGTTGCTCCATTGGCTGCTACAAATCGCGGATATGTTCCCGGTTGATGTTCGGGTGGGTCTAATATTGTAATCTTGGTAATTAAATCATTTTCTACATCAACAAATGCAAATGCCTGGCAATGACCAAAATGAGCGGATAATACGTTTCCTTCGATAGGAATGGCAATTCTTTTTTTCATTTTAAATTTTTTAATATTTATCAATAATTGAGATTAACTGTAAATTTGTGCTGTATTTTCTAAATTTCGGTACGGAAACGGTTTTGACGTCTGTTTCCGAAACCTCGTCCTCCGCCTTTCCTTTCAAAACCGAGTCCGTTTCCCTGTGTTTTTTCGGGAAGATTTTCCGTAGTACTATCTTTTTTTTCTTCTTCGGATTGTATTTTAATATTCGCACCGAAATTGGTGCAACGACCCATGTTGCGTCCTGTCATCGAACCTTGTCCCAAAGGACCTTTTTGATTAAAACCTGGCATTTTGACCTCCTTTTTTTGTTTATCCGCCTGTGTAAAACATACTCCGCGGACTTAAATTGCATTTTATATATTGTTAATTAGTTGAAATTAAGAACAATTAGTACAAAAAACAATCAATCAGTTTTATTATTGTATTTCAGGCGTCTGCCTTTTCCGTTCCCGCCTCCCGATTGACGTTTTTTCCCTTCACCCTTTCCGAGTTTTTCTAATTTTTCTTTGTCTGATATTTCGCTGCAATTACCTAATTTTCGTCCGGTTTGATAATTTTTTCCTTCCGGACCTGTACCGTCGAGTTTTGGCATAATTTGATATTGTTAATGGTTGAGCATTTCAATAATTTCCTGAATTGTCTTATCCTGTTCTTTGTGAACAATCATTTGGATTTTTAGACTGTCGAGCAAGGATTTTATTTTCATTCCGAACTCGCCCGAAATTATTTTATTGACATTTTTTGATGCCACAAATTGAACCGAAGCCGGTCCGGCTCCGCCTTCCGCATCTTTATTGGGGTTGGGGATAAATTCTGTGGCTTTTGTTTCTGTATCATAAAAAACATAATAAGCACATCGCCCAAAACGTGGGTCTATTGTCGATTCTAATGTATTTCCGGTAGATGTAATGGCAATTTTCATATTCTTGAATTTTAAATTATTCATTTTTTCAGGATTCATTTCGTTGAAAAGTCGTATGGCATTTTTTACAGACAAGTTGTTTGCAGGGTGTTTTGGCTTGATGTTCTTGTTCAAATCCGCAATTCGGGCATTTACAAAGTTCTGTCATTAATTCATCTTCATTTTCATCTGTGCTGTTATCGTACTCAAATTTTTCAATTTGATGATTTCCGCACAAGGGGCAAGATTCAATGGATTTGTCTTTTTCCGGATTATTGAAATAACATCGGCATTGATGGCATTGATACCAATCGCTGTCGAAATAGACCTTACCCCCTTTTATTGTTATTTGTTTGCCTTCAACAAATGCTTTTGCGATTTTTCTGAGTGCCGATGCGTAGATTCGGGTAAATGTCGGTCGAGAAACGCTCATCATTGCTGATGCTTCTTGATGATTATACCCGTCATAATCACACAACCGCAAGGCTTCGTATTCTTCGTAAAATAAATTGACCGATTCCCTGCTTTCAATCCCCAATTTAGAGCCATAAGGATTAAATCCGTTTATTTGCGGTGGATTTAAAACCTTTCTCAACATTTTAATTCTTGGAGACATTGTTATTTTAATCAATAGTTCGATACAAAGATAATGAACTATTGTTCAATAAACAATTTTGCATGAGATTTTTTTCTTTATTTTGATATTAATTTAAAAAAAAACATTAAATACGTTGTATTACAATGATTTAAGTTTTAGTTTTTTATAAATTTAGGTTTATAATTTATCGTAAGTTAGCATTAACAGTGTACAGCGAATATGTCTTTCTTGTTTAGTTTCGTCGGAGTGCAGAATATATAAAAAAAAAGATTGAAAGAAAATGTTTCATTCTTTCAATCTTTTTGGCGGAAAGAGAGGGATTCGAACCCCCGGTACCCTTGCGAGCACAGCGGTGTTCGAGACCGCCCCGTTCAACCGCTCCGGCATCTTTCCCTCTGCGATTTTGGCTTTTTAAAGGTCTGCAAATTTATAAATATTTTTTCAAAATAAAAAAAGATATTTTTTGTTTTGAAAAATTAACCTGAGTTTTTTCGTATTATCTTTTACGCTGTTTAAAAAATCAAATTTGAAAAAGCATTTACTTAAATTGTTCGATGATTTCTTTCAATTTTGCAATTTTCTCGTCCAATAAATCTTTCGATTTTGCTTCGACAATGAGTCTCAAATAAGGTTCGGTGTTCGATGGGCGAATGTTAAACCACCAATCTGTATATTCCACACGGTAGCCGTCGAAATCGAAAAAGTCCGTCGGTTTAGCTTCTGCAAAGAAATAATCTTTAACTGCTTCCATGGCTTCTTTTTTCTTTTCGATTTTAAAATTTATTTCGCCCGAATTTTGGTAGGCTTCAATTTTTGCCATCATTTGCGAAACCGAAATACCTTTCGTGTGATTTTCTGCCATGACGTTGAGCAAAATCAAACAAGCCATCAATCCGGAATCGGAATAATAAAAATCACGAAAATAATAATGCCCGGCAAGTTCACCACCGAAAACTCCGTGTAATTCACGCAATTTTACTGCCGCAAATGCACGTCCGACACGCCACATATTTTTTGTAAAGCGTTTGCCGATATATTCCGATACAGCTTTCGATGTTCGTATGTCTTGTAAAAAATTGCCGTTGTCGTTTTTGTAATAATCTGCCAAAACAGCAATCATTAAATCGGGAGAAATGAAACGTCCGTTTTCATCGACAAACATTACCCGGTCTGCATCTCCGTCGAAAATAATTCCGATGTCGGCTTTTTCTTTTCTAACGAGATTTTGCAAATCAATGATATTTTCGGGCACTAACGGATTGGCTTCGTGATTGGGAAATGTTCCGTCTAAGGTATCGTATAAATAAAGAGGTTTTTCTCCAAGCAGGTCTTTTATCAGCAGAGCTGCCATGCCGTTAGAGCAATCTACTGCAATTTTCATTCCCGATAAATTGGGTTTGTATTTGCTTAAAAAAGCAATGTATTCGGCACGAACGTCGATTTCGTATATTTTTCCGGGAGAATCGTTGATTTCTATTTCGTCTTCGTTTATCATCGTTTCTAATTCCTTCAAGCCGCTTTCGTAGCCGACGGGAAGTGCATTTTCGCGTGATATTTTCAAACCGTTATAGGGTGCCGAGTTGTGCGATGCTGTAATCATGACTGCCGCTTTGTAATTGTGTTTGGCTCCGGCAAAATAAACCATCGGCGTGGTCGATAAGCCAATACTGTAAACATCGGCTCCGTTGTCGGTGATGCCTTTGCACAAATATTCAAATATTTCGGGCGACGAAACCCGAACATCGCGTCCCACCAATATTCTATCTGTTTTCAGCAGATTGGGTAGAAAATATCCGATTTTATAAACATCGTCTTTATTGAAATCTTGATTGTAAATGCCGCGTACATCGTATGCGTGAAATGCTTTCATGGTGTTGTGTTTTTGTTTCCAAATGTACAAAAGTTTTTATTTTTGCGAATTGCATTTTTCAACTATTTTGCACCAAATTGGTTTTGTATTGTACAATTTATAGTATTGAAAAGGGCTTTTAAAAATCGTTTCCCTTTTATCGAATTGAATTTAATTTTTTTGTTACCGCGTAACATACGATTAAAATCTAATCGAACAGAAATAATATTTTTAAAAGCCCTTTGAAAAAAGGATATATCTTATTGAATATAAATAACTTAATTTATGTTATATGTCGAAAACAATTCCTTGTGCCAATTGAATATCTGTTCCGTAATTAATGGTGTTTGTTTGGCGTCGCATGTATGCTTTCCAAGAATCAGAACCGCTTTCCCGTCCGCCGCCTGTTTCTTTTTCGCCGCCAAAAGCCCCGCCTATTTCTGCCCCCGATGTGCCGATATTGATATTGGCAATTCCACAATCGGAGCCCATTTCCGACAGAAAATATTCAGCTTCGCGCATATCCAAAGTAAACAATGCCGACGAAAGTCCTTGTGGGACACCGTTGTTGAGTTCTACGGCTTCTTCAATGGTTTTGTATTTTATCAGATATAAAATAGGAGCAAAAGTTTCTTCCTGAACAATGTCGTAATGGTTTTCGGCTTCTGCCAATGTTGGCATCACATAATTTCCGGATTCAAAACCCTTACCTTCCAATACATTACCTCCAAAAATAATTTTGCCGCCGGCTTTTTTAACTTCTTCTACGGCATGCACAAAATCGCCAACCGAGGTCTTGTCAATCAACGGACCGACTAAGGTTTGCGGTTCGAGCGGGTTTCCTATTTTCTTGGCAACCTGTTCGTAGGCTTTCAACATTCGTTTTTTTACATCTTCATAGATATTTTCGTGAATTATCAGGCGACGTGTCGATGTGCAACGTTGTCCGGCTGTTCCTACCGAGCCAAAAACGGTAGAAGGAATTGCTTTTTCAACATCGGCTTTGTCCGAAATAATCACGGCATTGTTGCCGCCGAGTTCTTGTATAATGCGACCGAGTCGTTTGCCTACGATACTGCCGATTCGCTTACCGACTGCCGTAGAACCTGTTACCGAGAACAATGGTATGCGATTATCGGCAGCAAAATTATCGCCTAAAACTGATGATTTTGCAACAATTAAATTAAACACACCTTCCGGAACGTTATTGCTTTTTAAAACTCCGGCTATCATTTTCTGAACGGCAAGTGCTGTTAAAGGTGTTTTGGAGCTTGGTTTCCAAATTACAACATCTCCCGCAATGGCTGCAATCATTGAGTTCCAAGCCCAAACGGCAACCGGAAAGTTGAACGAAGTGATTAAGCCTAAAATTCCCAAAGGCTGATATTGGTCGTACATTCGGTGTCGATAGCGTTCGGAATGCATGGTGAAGCCGTTGAGCAAGCGTGATTGCCCGACTGCAAAATCACAGATGTCAATCATTTCCTGAACTTCACCCAAGCCTTCTTGATAGATTTTCCCCATTTCGTAGCTTACCAAAAATGCTAAATCTTCTTTTTGGGAGCGAAGTACATCGCCGATTTGGCGTACCAATTCGCCGCGTTTTGGTGCCGGAACTTCTCTCCAAATTTTAAAAGCTGCTTGGGCTTTTTTTACGATAAATTCGTAATTTTCGATGTTGGCATTTGTGATGCGTGCAATTTCCTTTCCATCAATAGGGGAGTATGAAATTGTCTCATCGCCTTTTGTATCAATCCATTCTGTTCCGGTACTTGCTCCCGGATTGACTTGATTGATTCCTAATTTTTTGAGTATGTCGTTGATATTTTGCATTTTATTATATTTTATCGTTTAAATGTTTTTGTTTAACCACGAATTCATTATTATTTCATATATGGATATTTGTAATCGGTAGCGGGTACAAATGTTTCTTTAATTGTTCGCGGGCTAACCCAACGTATCAAGTTAAATTCGCCGCCTGCCTTGTCGTTTGTTCCCGATGCTCTTGCACCGCCGAAAGGTTGTTGCCCAACCACGGCACCGGTAGGTTTATCGTTGATATAGAAGTTCCCGGCAGCATATCGAAGTTTAGAACAAATGTCGGCTGCTGCAATTCTGTCTTTCGAGAAAACAGCTCCCGTTAATGCGTATGGCGAAGTGGTGTCGCAAAGTTCAATTGCTTGTTCAAAATCCTTATCTTCATAAGGATAAACAGTTAATACCGGTCCGAATATTTCTTCTTGCATTGTTTTGAAATGCGGATTTGTGGTTTCGATAACCGTTGGAGCAATAAAATATCCGACAGACTTGTCATAGGTTCCGCCGGCAATAATTTTAGCATCGTCTGCTTGTTCTGCAAATTTGATGTAGTCGGTGATTGTCTCGAAAGCGGCTTCATCGATGACGGCGTTTATAAAGTTTTGCGGGTCGGTAACATCGCCCATTTTTATTTCGGACAACGTGCTAATCATCTTCGCTTTAATTTCAGCCCAAAGTGATTTTGGAACGTACATTCGAGATGCTGCCGAGCATTTTTGCCCTTGATATTCGAATGAACCTTTTATTGCATTTGTTGCCACTGCCGCGGCATCGGCGGAAGGGTGAACGAAAATAAAATCTTTGCCGCCCGTTTCGCCAATCAATCGCGGATACGATTTGTATTTAGGTAAATTTTGAGTTGCCAAATTCCACAGTGAGTTGAATGTACTGTTTGAGCCTGTAAAATGTATGCCTGCCATGTGCGGCGATGCCATAACCGTTTTCCCGATAAGAGCTCCGGAACCGGGAACAAAATTGATGACTCCGGCAGGCAATCCGGCTTCTTCAAATATTTTCATGAGATAGTAGTTCGAGAGAAGCGATGTTGTTGCCGGTTTCCAAACCGTTGTGTTGCCCATCATTACGGGAGCCATATTAAGGTTCGATGCGATTGAAGTAAAATTAAACGGGCTGATAGTGAAAACAAATCCTTCCAAAGCTCTAAATTCCATTGAATTGATTTGAGTATGGTTTGAGGCAGGTTGCATTTCGTATATTTTCCCGGCAAAATAGGCGTTGAAGCGTAAAAAGTCTATTGTTTCGCAAACACTGTCAATTTCCGACTGAAAAATGTTTTTACTTTGTCCCAGCATGGTAGCGGCGTTCATCACACTTCGGTATTTGGTGGCAATCAGTTCGGCTGCTTTCAGGAGAATTGCCCCGCGTATTGTCCATGGTGTATTCGACCATATTTCGCGAGCCTCTATGGCAGCATCAATTGCCATTTGTATTTCTTTTTCGCTCGCTTTGTGATATTGAGCTAAAATATGAGCATGTTTATGAGGCATTCTCACTTTTTCGATATTTCCGGTTCGGATTTCTTTACCGCCGATTATTAATGGAATTTCAATGGTTTCGGATTGTTGTTTTTGTAATTCCCTGTCCAAAGCAATTCGTTCTTTACTGCCCGAAAGGTAGTCGAGTATCGGTTCGTTTTCGGGAAAATTGTATTGAAATACCGAGTTATTCATAGTGATTATTTTTTGGGTTTTTTTGGGTGATTTTGAATGACAAAATTAGAAAATTTCGTCAAATTATTTTATAAATTTCGTCTATTTTAAAATAACTTGATTAAAATCATGTTTCATCGAAACGGTCTGTGTAAAGTCAGCAGGTCTTGTTTCAATCGTTTTCGAGAGCTATTGAATTATTTTTAAACTGAATCCTTTTACAGGAAACATTAATTTGAGCAAATTGAAATGTAAAAAAAAATGCGACGAAAACAGTCGCATTATTTATCATTGATAATAGTTATTTTACTTCAACCGCATTTTCTAGCAATACTTTATAA
>DYMH01000101.1 GCA_020721645.1 Draconibacterium orientale | reverse complement strand
AGTGTTTTCTGCAAAAATAAATATTATTTATGTAATTAAGTCTATAATATTTTATTAATTCCGCTTTAAAGGTTTTATCATCGCAGAATTCTTTCGGTTCAATAATCTTATCTAATTCAACAACTTGGTCAATCATTCTGAGGTGATAATCGCCAAACCTTATAATTATTTTGTTTATAAAATTATAAACGCTTTCAAATTTAGCGTCAACAGAAATTAAACGATTTGATGTGCTTTTATCTAAGAATAATGAAATAGTATCGGTTTTAGAAATAAGTTTATAGGACAAATAATTTTCCTCAGCCTCAAATAACTCACTTTTGTAACCTGACTCACTCAGAAAATCCAATAAAACTTCATTATCGGGGTATCCTTGTATTACAAAATCGAAATCAAAATTAAACTTTTTTATTTTTGACATTTGTCTGTCATTAACCTCATTTACAGGTATCAGCAAAAACCAAAAAGAATTTATTTCGAACATATTTTATAATTTTTACAAGTTCAATTAAAAGATGTTTCTTATAAGTATTTCTACATCAGATATTCTGATTTTTCCCTTTCACAAACCCAATTACCTCCACCGTCAAACTATAAAGTTCGTAAACCTGCCGGTCTATTTCGGCTTCTTCGGCAGCGGTGACGGTGCCAAATTACTTTTTTCCAAGTATCGTATCGACAAGGGTGATGAAGATATAATTCTTGAAAATATACCGCAGAACCTATAAAATGACCGGAATTGAAGTGTCTTTGTTGATGCGAAAAATATCATTTAACAGTTTTTGTTGCCGAATGTTAGACCTTTGATATATTGGTTTTACAAACGGTTTAGGTCCTTTTATTACCGGTAATAAATTCGCTGATGTTGCTTTCATTTATGATTTTTTATAATTATATCAAACTCGATTTCACTCAATTTCATTACCGCCAAACGCGGTTGTTTTATTAAACCGATGTTTTCCAAACCGGCGGTTGTTTTTATTTGTGATAAGGAAATTGGTTGCGGAAAACTTTCCACAGGTTCAAATGTAACGGAAACCCAGCGTGTGTCGGCGGTTGTTCTGTCTTGATGTGCTTCGGCGGTAACTTTCATTTTGCCCATGATGTAATGCCCTTCTTGGCTGTGATAAAAAAGCACTACATCGCCCAGGCGCATTGCCTGCAAATTGTTGCGGGCTTGGGCATTGCGAACGGAATATATTTCAAACGTGCCGTTGCGCAATACATCATGCCAACTGTACCGGAATGGTGCAAATTTTACCAACCAATAATTCATTCTTCTGTTATTTTAAACCGTACAATTTTAAATAATCATCACTTTTGCCCAAAGCCCGTAAATTGGCTTTTTGGGCAAGAGAAAGTTTTGTATAGCGCCTTGCATACCAATTTTCTACTTCCGCCACATCTTCGGCATTTAAACCGTATGCTTCATAAACCAATTTGTCGATTTCTATTTGTTCGTGGCTGGCATAGTCGTAGCGAGGGTTGGATTTTTGTTTTTCGATTATTGAATTTATAATCTTTTCGATAACATCTATCTTTGAAATTATCAATAAGTTACTTGCTACTTCAATGTCAGTGTTAACCGAACTATCTATATAATTTTTTTGAAAAAATTTCGAGCATTTTGATGATAATATTCCTAAAAGAGAATTGATAGTGTGTATTTTTTCAAAATTTTGAATAGAGCTACTGCTTTGGTCGTAAATTCCCATAGCGGATAAACGAAATGTAGGAGCATATTCTCCCGCCCAAGAATAAGTTATACCACTCTTGAAATGAATATTGGGGTTTCGCATTCCCTTGATTAGATATAAATACTTAACAGATGTTTCTGACCAATCAAAATAATAGTCACAATTTACAAAATAGTTCGGTAGCCATCCCGTTTCGATTTCACTTTCCCCTCCTTTATCCAAAGGAACAATAAACCTTTTATTTTCATTTATTCCATTTAATTTTTCACTTTCTTGAATTTTAAGTAATTCAACTGGTGTAATGAGTTTATTTTGGTAATCATCAATATTTCTGTAATTACCTCTAACATCTGACTTTTGATAAAAAAATTTTGAATTATCACCTGTTCTAATACCATATTGAACATCTGCGATATCACCCAGTTTGAAAATTTCAATTTCTTTATCGTTAATTGGTATTTTATAAACATACACCTGTTTTCCTTCAATTTTTTTTAATTCTTTTTTCAAATCTTTTCCGCTGTCGTTCATCAAAGCAAACAATTTTGGGCTTGCAACAAAAAAAGGCAGATTGCTGTTTGTTCGGATTAAAGATTGTGGATAATAGTAGATTGCATATTCCTTGTTGCTTATGTTTTGTTTTATTTCGTCGAAATCCACACCTTTGGTTTGGTTGAGCACTTCTGTAAAATGCTCGAAGTTCTCGTGTATGCTTATGTTTGTGAGGTCTGCCATGAGGCACACGTGCGATTCGTCGAATTCCTTTTCGGTGTTTCGTTCGGCAATCATAATCACGGTATTTACGGTTGCCCTGAACGTGTCGGGGTGCATTCGCAGCATTTTGTGTACATAGTTTTGCATCAAATGTTTGCGAAGTTTGTAATGGCTTTTTATGGTCATAAACGTGTCGCTCACGATGTATGCCAACACGCCGCCGTGTTTTAGGGGCGTTGGTTTGTTGTATGCGTTCAGGAATCGTGCAATAAAAGCACCGTAAGGGTCTTTGCTTTCAATATCCAAAGCGTTGCGTATTTCATCGCTTATTTTTGTGCCACCATACGGCGGATTGCTGATGACGCAATCGAAACCTCCGGAATTTTTCAATTCCGGAAAAAAGAAATCCATATTGAAAAACGGTGCGGCAATTGTGCCGTGTGTAAACCATTCTTTCAGCAAGACTTTGTTTTGTCCTGGTATTCGTTTGCCTGTAATTTGATATGCAAACAACGGGAAAGCGGCGTCAAGAATTTCCACAATATCATCGGCAATGTTTTGTCTTTCAGTGAGCGAAATATCGGGTTGGTAATAGCGCGAACGGGCATCGGTTAGCTTTTCAACGGCATCGGTGCTGAACAAATCGGCTGTGATATTTTTCAGGCTGTCGGCACAAATAATTTTAGTTTCGATGTTTGGCATCGGCGTTATGCCTTTGTCGGTTTTTTGGTCTATCAAAAGCGAAATGAAGAAACGCAGTTTTGTAATTTGAACAGCCAAGGGTTGAATGTCTATTCCGTAAATGCTGTCGCGAATGATTCCTAATTTGCGGCTGTAATCGTCGAGATGCGATGTGAGAACTTTTTTAAACTCGGAACGCTGGGCAGAATCTACATTTTTGAGTTTCAGTTCAATCCATAATTCATTTTTGGCATCCACGAGTTTTAACAAATCCACCATTCTGTGCAACATTCCCATCGGGAAAGCGCCCGAACCGCAAGCCGGGTCGAGCATTCTGAATTTATCTAAGGCATGAACAATTGCCACGCAAAAAGCGGAATTTTTGTTATCAGCGTGATTAAAATACACCAATTCGCTTACATTTTGCTTGATATTCGGTATTTGAGGATACTGATTTTGTAAAAACTTGGACAGATACAAAAACAAACTGTCATTCACCATTTCGTAAATATTTTTCCGTGGCGTATAATAACTTCCGGTGAGTTTACGAATACTTTTAATGGTGCTTTCTTCCAAATTCGGGTCAAGTTCCGCCAGCAGGTTTTCAAAAACCAAACCGAGCATTTCGGGGTCGAGGGCAATATCTTCTTCGAAAGGTGTATTTTCTTCCAAAGTGAATTTGTAGGCTTTCAAAATGCCGTTCAAACCCTTGTGTTCCGTTTTCTGGAATTCTTTTCGGGCTTTTGCGCCTTTGCCAATGGAAACTTCCTGCATTTCCTCGATGCCGTAGAACAAGAAATTAGGAATTTTAATTTCCGAATCTTCGATACTTTCTTTTGCATTGTCTTCGAAGAGTTTATCGAAAATACCACCGTTCAGATACGGAATTTTTATAAACCAATCATATTCAAAATCTTTGTGCAGATATTTTGTCCACTTAAAATCTTTGCCGGATTTTTTCTCTTTTTGATTTAAGGCATTGTAAAAAATATTTTGCAACACACCACGATAATAGGAATTGTTTTGCAGGAATTTAGAATCATCAAAATCGGAAGTTAATTTGTGCTTATTTCCTTCCCAATCTGTTAATTCCAACAATTCGGGTTGAATCAAACCTTTTTCTTTTACAAACCAACAGAACAGCGTTCGAGCCAATACACGAACCAAAAAGTTTTTGATATTTTCCTTTTCGTTGATATAGTCCGGTTTGTCCGGCAACTTAATATTTTGCGAAGCATAATAAAACCACGCTTGCAAATCGGCATAAAAGTGGTCGTTGAGAGCTTGCAGGGAAAAAACCGATTGCCAGTATTTGTAAAGCTTGGCAAAGGAATTAACTTTTTGCTTGTCGATTGTTAAACCAAATAATATTTTTTCGTGTGCCGAATGCGGTTTGGATGTATTGATGTCTTTCAACATCGTTACTTTTCCGGCTTTTTCACCCTCTCGCCACTCGGCTTTATATTTAATTCTTTCGCTGTTGGCAAATGAAATAAGCCCGTTGTATTTGAAAACAATTGTAACGGGTGTGTAATGAAAAACGCGATTAAAAGCCCGTGTTATTTCGGCAAGTTGGCTTCTTGAAGGCAATAATCCGGCTTTCCGTTTTTTGAGTGTAACTCCGAATATTAAAAGACCGTCATAGTCGGTTTTTATCTTTTTGATGTCGGCTAAATTTGTAAACGTTTCTTTTCCGCCAAAAATAGCATCGTTTACGATACCGAGCGCGTAAACATCGTCAATCAGTTGATGTGCTTCATTTTCGGGTTTAAATTTGTCGCCCAAAATTTCAGATGCCGTTGTCGGCTCGTCCGCCAAATAGTCAACAGGTACTTTTAGTTCTTCGAAGAATGCTTTTAAGGCATTTATGAACGGTTCGGTATTGAATTTTTGTATTGAAATCATTTGTTACTTACAATAAACCAAGTTATTAAATCGAAATTATCTTTTGAAAACTTTTGCGAAACAGAACCTTCTGTTTTAAGTTTTTCTATCGTTGTTTTGTTTCCTGTTTTTAATTTATTCAAAATATCCAAAGAAGCTTTGCCCATTTTTTGTTTTATCGTTCCGTCGTCCTGCAATTCTTCTTCAATGATTTGGCTTTTAAACCAAGCGGACAAAGCGGATGAAAGTTGCTCAATTGCAGCGGAATCGCCTTTGTCAACATCTTTCGGAACGTTCCTCAATTCTTCTTTATGTTTTGCCAACGAATCTAATACTTCTTTTTGATTCAAAAAAACGGGTTTGCCGTAATAATCAATGTAAATCAATTCATAGGATTTGTATTTAAAATTTTCGTCTTTGGCTTTCTTGCAAGGATAACCCATTAATGCAATAATCCCTTTTTGCGGACAAATTTCGGGCTGTGCAACAAATCCAGTATAAATACCATTGGGCATTGATTTATAGAAGTTTTCGTGTTTTTGATAGTCTTCCAAAAGTTCTTGTCGGAACGTTTCGAGCGACAAATTATCGAAACCAAGGCTTTGTTCGCTGATTTCAATATCTTCCCAAGAAGTTTGCATTTGTTCCATCATTCTGGCATTTTGTTTTTGTTCCAGATTTTCATCTTCCGCCATTTCTTTGAATGTGTCGGAAAAATCCAAATGAACTTCGGAACCGGCTAATTTCATTGCTGTCATACGTTGTTCAATTCTGCCCTGCAAATTCAGATAGGAATTAATGTTATTTGAAGGCCAGAAGTTAATGCCGAATATTTTTTGATTGGGTGAACCCAAACGGTCAATACGCCCCATGCGTTGAATGACACGAACGGGATTCCAATGAATGTCGTAGTTTACCACCAAATCACAATCCTGCAAGTTTTGTCCTTCGCTCAAAGCATCGGTCGCAATGAGAATATCAATCGGATTTTGAAGTTTTAAATCGGTCTTTTTGTCATTTTCGGCAATCCAATTTTTCCATTCTTCAAATTGGTCTTTAATCGGAATATCTTTTGAACTTGGCTCAAAAGTCCATTCTTTTTCACGAAATATTTTTGTGAAAGGCGCAAACCGTTCCAAAATTGTTTCAAAGTTTTTGGTTTCGCTCTCTTCATTCCAAACTTTTGAAGCATCACCGCTGATAACGGCAATTTTATTAAAACCTCTGGCAATTAATTGTTCGAATAAATAAAAAGCGGTGTCTTTGTAAACCGTAAAAATGATAAGCTTGTCGTTGGAATTATTATCGGCTGTTTTTCTTTTCTTTATAATTCGGTCAATCAGAATTTTCAGCTTATCGTCTTCGCTTTTAAAATTGTTTGGTATTTTTATTTCTTTTGCAATCTGTTTATCAAAGTGGCTCAAATTGGTTTGTAGAAGTTGCATTGCCTCAATATCTTTCTTCAAATCTTTTTTGAAAGTCTCAATATTGCCCGATTTGTCAATATCAACCAAGAGCGTTTTCCGTTTTTTGCCCAAAGTGAAATCTTCAATTTGGGCAAAAATTTCGTCATCTTCAAAAATTTGGTAATTGTCGATGTCCCAAGAGTTTTCTTTTTTTGTTTCCTGATACAGTTTTATTCTGTTTAAGGCATTTTGATGATGAGCCAATATTTTTTCAACCGTAGATTGGAATGAAAACCACGAAGATTCAAGCCTTTTAACCAGAAGGATATACATCATTTTAACCAGGAATCGGTCGCGTTGTTTTTCATCGTGCAAAATGTCGGTATCTTCATATTCATTGATGTAGAATGACGGTTGATAGCCTGAAAGCATCGGGGGAAAATGGTCGAACAGCTCTTCAAAGCTTTCAAAATTGCCGATTTGTTTTGGTGTAACAAAAATATTTTCGGGCTTTGCCTTAACAGGAAATTCCAAACCGTTTTGATGTCCTTCAATCATTTTTCGGGTACGTGCCACGGTAAGCGAATCGGTCAATTTAAAGAAATTTGCAGGTAGTTTTTTAATGAATTCTCCAATTTTCGGATTCATATCCTGTGTCCATTCGTTAAACGCCTTTTGTGCCGAACGAAACGTGTAATCAATATTTTTTATGTCGAGAGTTTCTTCAAAACCTCTGACATTACCGCCGACAATCAATTTAAACTGATTCCGAAT
Organism: Draconibacterium orientale; assembly: GCA_020721645.1. Taxonomy (GTDB): domain Bacteria; phylum Bacteroidota; class Bacteroidia; order Bacteroidales; family JAADGE01; genus DYMH01. Next base: position 6,348 of record DYMH01000101.1, on the reverse strand, counting down.
GTCATTTAAGGAATTGTTAATCGGCGTAGCGGAAAGCATTAAAACTTTTACATCTTCATTTTTGGAAAGAATTTCTTCAATAAAAAATTTGTATCTTTTGGACTTGTCATTCCTCAAATTGTGGCTCTCATCAATTACAAATAATTTCGGTTTGTCGTTTATGAAAAGTCTGTCCGCCCTGTCTTTGTATTTTTCCATCAAATCAAGATTGAGGTCGGTATGAAAGCGGAGAAAAAATTCAAATTGGTCTTTTTCAAACTTTGAATTATGATGTTTTTGATAAATACGCCAGTTGCTTTGCAATTTTTTTGGGCAAATCAAAATCACTTCCCTGCCTTGTAATTGGTAGAATTTCATAACAGCCAAAGCTGTCCACGTTTTACCCAACCCAACGGCATCGGCGAGAATTGCTCCGTTGTATTCTTTTAGCATCTTGATTAAACTCAATGCACCTTTCTGTTGGAATTCATACAAAGACTTGTAGATTACGGTATTTTCAAGACGTCCAATCTGTCGATTAAATTCGGGGTTGTTGTTTTCGAGAAGTAATTCATTTCCGAATAATTCAAACAATACTTTGAAATAGAGCTGTTTGGGAGAATATTCAATAAATATTTTGCTGATTTCGCCAATAAGGTATTCTTTAAACGGGACAGTTTTACTTCCGCCCTTCGAGTCTTTTATTGTTTTATATTCGTGAGCTTGCGGCCTTTCCCACAAGTTTTCGAACCATTTAATCAATTCATTGTATTGCGGGTCTGAACCAAAGCTGCCAATATTCAGCTCAACATTATTCGTGACTTTCAAACCAACGCCGGCTTCGGTTAAATTTGAACTGCCCGAAATATAATAATCTTTTTGTGGGTCTTTTTCGGTGTTTTTATAAAGATAAACCTTTGCGTGACAGAAATTTGGCTCTAAGGTCTTGGCACTCACATTTGCGAGTTCCAAAAAAGCAACCGCTTCTTTTGCTACTTTGCTTAATTTTAGGGATGCGTCGATGTTTATATTTTCGTTCAACAAATCCAAAACACGGTCTTTGTCCAAATCGAAATTAACAATGTCTCCGAGTACAAATTTATATTCTTCTATTTTACTCTGCGTCGCTCTTGACAAATATGCTAAAGCTCCAATTGTAAAATATCCTGTCACAATTGAAAGATTACCTGATTGAGTGTATTTTGAAATCCATTCGTGGACTTTTAGATTTTCATTTTCGTTGTCTAATAACATGTTGAAAAATTATTAAGCGGGTGAATTTATTTCAATGTTAGTATTTATTTATAAAACCGGAAATTATTCTTGGCAAACGTCGGCAAAGTTTTGAATTTGAATAAAGGGAAAAATATCAGATGCCTGATTATTTGGATTTAATTATCGATTGATTTTACACAAATCTAAATAATAAAAAATAATCCGATGCATAATATTGATAAAAAATCAAAAGGAAATTTGAGGATTTTAATAAAAATTCATAAATTGAATTTTAGTCGTAAACCTACATTTGAATCTGAGGAATATTAAGCCAAAAATCAAAACGAAGTAAATTAGGTAAACAATAAAATGCAACTTTTTGAAAATTCAAAATAAAAGTATAATTTGAAAAAAGACAATCGGACAGTGGACAGTGGACAAAAAGAAAAACATGACTTATTATGCAGATAATCTGGCATATAAACAGGGGATGCAAAAAATAAATTGTCCACTCATAAATTTAATGAAAATATGACAGTGGACAACTACGAGAACTTAAAAAATCGAGTAAGTTATTGAAATAAAGTATTTTGTATTAGAATTGAAAATTTTCGTTTGTCCACTGTCCACTACTCGTTTATATTTAACCAATTACAGACGGTTGATTTGCCGATGCCCAAAATACGACCTATTTCTCTGTATACAATCCCTTTATCGTGTAATAATTTAGCAACCGACTTTTTATCAAGATTCCCTGAAGGTGTGGCGTTTTCTATTATATGGTTGACTTTGATTGCTGATGACCTAAAATATTCGACTAAATTAATGGCTCCGGTAACAGCTTTTAATTTTACAGACTTTAAATCATCGTCGCCGCAAGCCCAATAAAGAACCGATAATATGAGCGCAAAGCGCGAAATATAAACATCTAATTTAGAATACATGCTTTTTATAGGCTCCGGTGTTTTGTAATCGTTAATTAAATCGGCATTATAATTTTGCCAGTCGATAAAATTGTCTTTCGCATCTTGAGCAAAATCTAAAATTTTAAAAAGTGTTTCACCGTCTTCATCGATACCTGCTGAAAAATTTTTGATTCGAATGATAATTTCTTTGTATGTATCAATCAAATTTTGAGGTATTTCATTTTCATCAAAATACGGTTTTTTTAAATCGTCCGGAAAAACAAACAAAATTCGGTCGGTAAATCCGTTTTTGTTCATTTTATCTTTACTCAATTCGTCTAAAATTGCCGTTTGAATAGTGCCGCAAACCGAAATAAAAGGCTTTGCGATAAAAATAGGCTTGCTGCTTTTACGATTTACTTTAATCGCTTTCCCGCTCCAATTGCTCAACCAAAATTGTTGGTCGCCACCTTTATGATACCTGTTAAATTCATTTATCCATCCTGCGAGTTCATCCTTATAAAGACCCAAACCTCTTTTATTTGCGTTGTGTACTTCGTTTAAGGCTTCCGGAGTAAAATCCGAAACTATCATTTGTTTTAAGTCCGGTTTCATTGGCTTTTCTTCGCCTAATTCCTTGCGTTCTTTTGTAGTCAGTTCCGCTAATTGTTCATATTTTGTGTATTCGGTTTCATAAGCCTTGAAATTTAGTTTGTCTATATCAAATAGCGGGTCTAATGCGAAGCTTAACGGATGACTTTTGTTTATACCGGCTCGACCTACGATTGCCAGATAAAGCAGTGCATTTTCAGACCAACCGGTTTTTACTTTAATTTTAACAGAGTTTCCGATAGCAACCGAAGCTGCAAAAAGTATCGAAGCACTTAAATAATCAACAGGGAATTTAAGAGTTTCATTGGCCGAAAAAATAATATTCTGAATGGCATCAGGAAAAACAAAAACCGGAAAATCGATAATAGGAACCGGCTCTGCATCTTCATTGTTTTTGTCATCGGAGTCGCTTGCGACCGATGCGGAATTGTTTGATATTTCACTTACGTCTTTTTCGGAGTTTGATGTTGCCGGATTATTTTCTACTTGTTCATATAATTCCTTTAGTTTTTCTGCGCTTATTACTTTCGAGATATTGCCAAAATCCTTTAACCGATTTTCTGTGAGCAAGTCGTTTGCATCTTTATTGTCAGGAAAATCAACAAACAAAATTGCTTTGACCGGAATATTGTTTTTATAAATCAACTCGGCAATTTGAAAATTGAATATATCACCGGCATCATCGGGGTCGCCGGCTAAGTACACATATTTGCCGGTCACATATTTACTTAAAAATTCAGGTACCGGAATATTTGAGGCACCGAAGGTGGCAACGGCTGACAAGCCGAGTTCGGCAAATGAAAGGGCGTTGTTCGGACCTTCACAGATGAAAACAGAATCTTGTTTGCCGTCGTAACAAGCATCAAAGAAAGTATTTGCTTTGTTGCCTTTGAATTGTGTCTTTGGTAAATTGAGCTTTGCAAGTTCTTCGGGGGTAGCAATGAATCTGCGTTCAAATCCGCTTTCATCGTTATTGACAAAAACGACAGCGACCGGAAAGTTTTTGAAGGCATTGGATTGAAAAAAGTGCTGTTGTTTTGTAATACTTCTACTTTTTTGATATTCAATTGCCTTATACTTCGGGGTTTTGTAAATATGATATAATTGTTTTTCGACCGGAGATAATTCTTTCATTTCTCGGTTATCGGATAAATTAAGATTTAAATCGCGACTAATATTTATCAGGATTTGGACAAAATCCTGTTTTACAGATAGGTTATAATGTAGAGCTGCAAATGTGAAAACATCACCGGAGTATTCGGCATTGCCGAAATCCTTAAACATCCATTGTTCTTGTATTAAAAAGATGCTCAGACCGGCTTTGGAATCGTCGTAAAAAGGATTTTTTACATTTTGACATTTATTGCCCTGCTGCTTGAGCTCCGGAATAGCGAACTTAAAAAAATCAAGACCATTATCCGATAGCAATAAAATATTTTCTTTTGAAATTATCATATTAAAAACTTTACAGGGTTTTAATTATTTAACTGCTTTTTTGTAGTTGTCAACTAAAAGCTTCTGTATATCACTCATCCGGTAATAAAGTTTATAACCGACTTGAGAGTAAGCGATGACACCGTCATCGCGCCAAGTTTGTGCAGTTCGTTTACTGATATTCATCATCTGCAGAAATTGCTGATTGTCGAGAAAAACATCTTCTGATTTTTTTTGTTTTTGCATTAATTCAGACTTGATTTCTTCCATTCTCAATAGCAAATCTTGATATTGAGTGTCTGTTATATTTATTGTAATCATTTAGATTAAATTTTGGGATTTTGATACTTGCCGGATTTTTTTCGCGCATTGATAAACTCATTTGCTTCGAATTCGATTTCTGTCGTGGTCTTTTGTTTACCTTCGTTTAACCATTTCAGCAAATCTGATTTGATAAAATACAGGCGACCACCCCGTTTGAGATTCGGGATTTGTTTTTTATGGATTAAGCCATAAATTGTTGGGACTGCCAAATCGAGAAAAATGGCTGTTTCTTTGACCGTGAGGGGGCGGTCAGATTCGGGTAGTGGAGATTGAATATTTTGAAAAGGAAGATTGTTTTTAAATGCGTTCTTTACAGAACTGTCAATCATTAAAGCTAAATCTTCAAAGCTTATCGGCGATAAAATTAAATTGTTCATAAGAAATTTGTTTTAAAATTTCTACGAACTTAGTACCTATTAATCAGTGGATTATATGACTTTTATACCTATTGGTATAAAAGGTATAAAAGTCTTATCGCTAATTGTTAATTATTTGAAGTAGTATTTATTTTTTAAGCAGTTCAATATCAGGGTTTAATTTACCGTCTATACAACAAATTGACGGAATAAAACAATTCTTGTAAATCCCATGCGCTTTGTCTGATAAGCCGAAAGAATTACATATTGCATAGCAAATTTTACTTTGATTTTTAAATCCTTGGTATTCCATTTTAATGAAACCTTTATCTTTCCATATTTCAGAAATTGCAACCAAATATTTGTGTTTATCCGCAATATATTCGTATTTGTGTTCTTCAAATATTTTAATATAAATGCCATTAAGCTTGCTCAATTGCTGATGCATCTCTTTTACTTTAGATGTAACCCAAATATCAATAAGTTTAATATTGGAGTTAGTTAACTTTTCAGAAACTACTTTTTTCAAAGGGTTAACTTTTTCGGATTTTAATATTTCCGGTTTATCATCAATTTTAACTTTTAAGTTACTTTTCCAAATATCGAATAATGCCCATATTTCACCGTAATTATCAAATCTCAGTATTTCAAAACTTATTTGGTCATTGAGCTTAAAATGAGTAGGCAATGCACCGCCATAGTGACATTTAAGTAATTCGGTTTCAATGTATAGTATACATTGAATTTTATTTGCTGCTAATTCTTTTTCTAATTTTGATTTGTTTGTTTCGAAGCTATGCTTCAAAACTTCTAAATCGGAAACTGAATAATTATTTGAATCGATATTTTTTCTTAAAAAATAATCAAAATCGTACCTGAAATAAATATTCTCTAAAATTTTGAGTTGCTCCGATAAATTAGATATATCTGTACTTTGTATCATATTTACAGTCTCTTTTTTATTGTACGCGGCAGGAACAGTGCTTGTTTTTATATTCGCGGAAAATTCTTTGAAATACTCTTTTTCATTTGCCAACCAGTCTTTCAATATTTTGAAATATTTTCTTTCCGATTTGGAATAAATATTAAGAATATTCTTTTGCTTTTTTCTGTGATTCTCATTCATTAAATCAATTTCATACTTCTCAATGTTTGAAATTGCTCCATTATTCAATAAGTCAACAGTATCAATACTGTCAAGTAATTTTTCAGTCATATTGACTAAACTTTTTAACAATTCTTTTTTTGTTGGAATTTTAGCTTTCGTCAGGTTTGTATATGGATTGTAAACCGGATTTTCTACCAAAATCGGAAGTGACTTCTGAAATTGTTCTTTGTATATTTTAAAATATTCAAGTTCAAACGGAAATACTTTAAACCACTTTTTAAATGTTTCAAAAAGCATATTAAAATCAATTTGTTTTGAAAGTTCATCTTCATTAAAACAATTTTCAAGAAAGTAGATTAATTTTTATGCTTATCCGCAAATCACCCCAAGTAATCCCATCTATAAGAAACAGAGG
>DYMH01000014.1 GCA_020721645.1 Draconibacterium orientale | reverse complement strand
AACTTTTGAACAGCCTCATGGTTTGTATGATATTGTTTATGTATGTAAGTCTATAAATGTTTAGACTTATTTACTTAACCAATACCGTTGATTCACGAGGTTTCCTGAATTTTATGTAGCACCCGAAAATAGTCAATAAATGCCAAAATATTTTAAGTGTCCTTGTTAAAATCCGCATTTGAACACCTGCAAGGAATACGAGGTATTGCTTAAGTATGTAAGTCTAAAAATTTTTTAAAATTTATACTGATTATTAATATCTTTTAAAATCAAAATCATCAGTGTTATCTGCGTTCTATTTTTACTCGGTTAATAGTGTATTTTAATATTAATCGGACAGATTTATTTGTATTTTATAATGTGCGTATTCTTTTCAAAATCAAATTATTACTTCATTATCCAATTAACCATTACTTAACAATACTTTTGTAAAAAAATACATATATTTGATAATCAAAGAAATATAAAAAAGAATAGCTATCGAATAAATTACTGTATATCAATAATTTACATATTTTCTAATTTTCATATTTTCTCATTTTAACGAATTTTTGTAATTAACCATTACTTAATAATTATTTAGGATTTACAACATTCACAATACCCGACATTTTTATCAGTTTACGGGAATTTTCCTGCCCATTGGTTACACCCGGTTCGTTGACAATGAGTGTGATAATTTTAGTTTGATTTCCGCTTTTTCCGGCAGTATTGAACACTACTTTCAACTCACTTTCTTCGCCCGGTTTTATATTTCGGCTTTTAGGCTCAGCAACGGTACAGCCGCACGAAGAACCAATTTTACGAATCATTAAATCACTTTTTCCGGTATTTTTAAATTTGAAAATATGCTCGATGACATCGTTTTGTTTCACGGTTCCAAATTCAAAATCCGAACTGCCTATAAATTCCATTTTAGGCGGATTTTTAATTTGCTCTTCCGAAAATTTTTCGGAAATAGTGGAACTGACAGATAAAATATTGTTAGGATTCGATTTATTATTTACTTTTAACCCAATGCGTGCATTCACATAGTCCCATTCGCCGACTTTTGAAGCATCGTAGGTGATAATAATTTTACCTGTTTCGCCCGGATTTACCGTTTCCGGAACAGATTTCAGTGATACATAGACGGGAGTTCGCTGTTTGTCGAAACTCACAGAAACAGCACTTCCGGAAGTATTGATAAATTCAATTTCCATATCTTTTTTCTCATCACTGAACAGCTTGCCGAAATTTGTATTATTCGATTTCAGACGAATTTCGTCCATCGGAAAACGATAGATTTCTTCAACAGTGAGTTCTTTACTTAAAACATCGCCCGTTATGTACAAGGTTATTGGGCTGTTTTGTGCGTTGGAGCTGACGGTAATGTTTTTGTTAAACGAGCCGGGGCGTCCCTGCGGATTGTAAACAGCACTCACAAAACCTTGTGCACCGGGTGCGACAGGTTCTTTACTCCAATCGGGAGTTGTACACCCGCACGAGGCTTTTACTTGGGTAATCAGAATGGGCTCGGCACCTGTGTTGGTAAACACAAATTTGTGCGAAACCGCGCCTCCGTCTTCTTTAATTTTGCCGTAATCGAAACTTGTTTCGGTAAAAACCATGTTCGCAACACTCACTTGTGCAAAGCTGAAAGATGAAAACATTATTCCTAAAAATAATGCTGATAAAATTTTAATGTTTTTCATTTTTTTGATAAATTCTAATAATTAAAATCATTTTCAAGTAAACGCAAAGTTAAAAGTTTTTATTTTTGAATGCGGATATTGCTGTTATTTTTTCAAAATATTTAACAAATTTTACTTTTCTCATATTTCTTCATTGAATGATTTGAGTTTTTATAAACTAATTCGTCTTTTTTTTTTAGTTTTGTTAAATATTTCACGATAAACTCAAAATCTTGAAAAACATTAAAATCATACTATTTGCAATATTTCTGCTTCTCTCCGACTCGATTCCCTCTTTGGCACAATTCTACAACGGGCATCAAATGGCGTTTGGGAAAAATAGGGTGCAATACGGCAATTTCTATTGGCGATTTTATCGTTACGAAAAATACGACACCTACTTTTACGAAACAGGTAAAGATTTTTCGCAAACCGTTGCCGAAATCACTCAACAAAAAATAGCCGAATACGAAAATTTCTTCGGATATAGCCTCCAATCTCGAATCATATTTTTGTGTTACAATTCATTATCCGAATTTCGCGAAAGTAATATCGGCTATGTTGCCGGCGATGTGCAAACAAATATTGGCGGAGTGCAACGTGTGCAATCGAACAAAATATTTGTTTACAATGAGGGCAGTCGCAAAGCCTTGGAAAAACAAATTTCGGCTTCTTTGGCAGAGGTTTTTATCAACGAAATACTCTACGGCGGAAGTTTGCGAAGTAAAATAACAAATTCCACATTAATCAATTTGCCCGATTGGTATATTATGGGGCTTATCAGTTACTTATCCGAAGATTGGAGTCCCGAAACCGAAAACTTCATTAAAGACGGCTTCGATGGGAAAAAATACAAAAAAGTCAATCATTTGCACGGCGAAGATGCACGATTTGCCGGACATTCAATCTGGTATTTTATCGCCGAAACTTATGGTAAAGATGTGATTCCAAATATTTTATACCTTACAAAAGTTAATAAAAATCCGGACAGCGGATTCATGTATGTTCTGGGTAGTTCCGTTAAAGATATGACCCCGGCTTGGCGCGATTTTTTTCAAGTTAAATTTGCAGCCTATCAGGGTTTTGAAGAAAATCCGAGTACAGAAAACAGATTAATCAAAGGGAAAAAAGCAACTCGACTGCAAAATGTAAAATCGAGCCCCGATGGAAAATATATCACCTATGTTACCAATAAATCAGGGCGTTACAAAATTTATTTGTACAACGTTCAAAAAGGAAAGAAAAAAATTATCCGCCGCCGAGGACACAAATTAGACCAAATCACCGATTATTCCTATCCGATTACGGCTTGGCATCCTACCGGAAAAATATTCAATTTTATTGTCGAAGAAAAAGGCTACGTGGTCATGTATTCGTATTTCCCCGAAACAAAAGAATTGAAAAAAAGGAATTTGCAATATTTTCAGAAAGTCTTATCGTTCGATTATGCCGATGATGGCTACAATATAGCAATGTCGGCAATTATCAACAATCAAACCGATATTTATATTTTCAACACCGCAGCCGGTACTCGCGAAAAAATCACCGATGATGTAGCCGATGATATGAATCCAAAATTTGTAAACTACTCAAAACAAATCGTTTTCGCATCTAATCGTGTATCGGATACACTAAGTTTCGACTTAAAACAAAAAACATCGTTACAAAATAACTACGATTTGTTTCTGTACGACTTCGAACATCGGTCGCCGGTTTTAAAAAATATCACTGCAAGCCCGTTCGACAACGAAGACCTGCCTTCGGAATACAAAGAAAATACCTACTTGAATTTAACCGACCGCACGGGAATTATCAACCAAGAAATAATAAAATACGACAGCACAATTAGTTATATCGATACCATTGATCATTATCGCTATTTTACAAACCGCAAACAATTGAGTAATTATTCGCGTAATATCTTGGATTTCAACCTAAATAAGCAAACAAATCGTTTAAATCAAATTATTTTTTATAAGACACGTTCCGATTTGTATAAATCTAATTTTTCGAGCGAAAATCCACTTCCGGGAAAATATTTTGTAACTGAATACAAACGAAATTACATTTCTCGCGAAAAATCTGCCGACAGTCTTAAAAAAATATCAATACAAACCGAACAAATCGAAAATTTAAAAATCGACAGTCTGAAAAACAATCCGCCAAAAAACATAGAACACCCTGACAGTTTGCATATCGACATCAACAACTATGTTTTTGAAAAAGACCGAAATTCTAATTTTTACGATATTTATCCGATAAAAGATACTGCGAAAACAACGACCAAAAAAGATACAGCAGAATTAATGCAACGCAATTATTTGACAAATTTTTACATCGACAAATTTGTGTTTCAAGTCGATTTCGGTTTGTTGAACAATTCGTATCAAACCTTTACGGGAAGTGCATTTTATTTCACGCCGGGGTTTAGTTTGTTCAATAAAATAGGTGTTTATGATGTGCTCGAAAATTATCGTATTACCGGGATTTTTCGCGGCGGTTTGGTGAACACCAATTACGATGTTTATTTGAGTATAGAAGATTTGAAATATAGACTCGATAAACAATATATTTATCACCGGCAAACTTACGAAGAATCATACATCGACTCGCAAGGTTACCCTTTCATGGGAAAAGTTTTTACCAATGAAGTGATGACAGTGCTGAAATTTCCATACAATCAAGTGGCGGCAACGAAACTCACAATGTCGCTCAGGCACGATAAGGCAGAAATTTTATCTACCGACTATCCCACTCTGATGACGGGAAAGCAGCATCAGTTTTTTGCAGGATTGAAAGCCGAATATATTTTCGACAATACTTCGAATTTGGGGCTTAATTTGTACGAAGGAACCCGATTCAAAGTGTTTGGCGAATTTTACCAAGAAGTTGACCAAAAATATACCGATTTATTTGTTGTCGGTGCCGATTTCAGATTCTATAAAAACGTGTATCGAAACCTTGTCTTTGCAAGTCGTATCGCAGGAAGTGCTTCGTTTGGAAAAAGTAAACTGATATATTATTTGGGTGGTGTCGATGGGTGGTTTACATTTTCGCCCACACAAGCAATGTTCGACAAATCGGTGAACATCAACTATTCTCAAAACTATGTTTATCAAGCAGTTGCAACCAACATGCGTGGTTTTATACAAAATGCGAGAAACGGCAATCAATTTGTGGTAATCAACAATGAATTGCGTTTACCTTTGATTCGTTTTATTGCCAACCGTCCGCTAAATTCCGACTTTCTGAACAATTTCCAACTCATCGGTTTTGCCGACATCGGCGAAGCGTGGTCGGGATTAACGCCCTATTCTCCCGAAAATAAATACAATACAGAAACGGTCAAACAGGGTCCTGTAACGGTTGTGATAGACAAAGAACGTGCTCCGTTTTTGGTCGGCTACGGTTTTGGTTTGCGAAGTCGGCTTTTCGGATATTTCTTTCGTTTGGATTGGGCTTGGGGAATTGAAAAAGATGTTATTATGCCACAGGTTTTTTATTTTTCACTCGATTTGGATTTTTAGTCATGCTCGCTGAAAAAAACTTTTTCAAATATCTGCTAATCTTATTTATAAGTTTTTCTTTTTCGAGTAAAATTTTCGGGCAAAATCGTTTCTTTCGGGCTCCTGAATGTAATATCCGTAGCGGATTTATCATACCGCATCATAAATCAATTCAATATTTGGCAAAAGGATTTGTGAGCTCGGCAGAAGTTTCATTAGGTTTTCGCTCGGACACTTCTAAAATATGGCAAAAAGTGCATCGATTTCCAATTGTCGGAATGGGTTTCATGTTTTCGGATTTCAATAACCCTCAAATATTAGGAAAAGCATACAGCACATTTTTTTTTATTCGCCACCCGATTTTCGAGCGAAAAAAATTTTCGGTTAATTACAAATTTGCCGAAGGAATTGCATATTTAACCAAACATTTCGATACAGACAGCAATGTATTGAATACCGTCATCGGCAGTCATTTTAATATTCACATCTTTGCAGGTTTCGAAACGGAAATAAATTTAACAAGAAACATCAAGTTTCTGGCAGGAATCGGAATCACACATTACTCAAACGGAGCTATTAAAATACCGAATCAGGGAATCAATCTTGTAGGGATTTCGGCAGGTGTTATCTTGGATAAAAATCGCTCAAAAAAGTTAGGAAATCTCGAAAAAATACCATTCCAAAGCATTACAAATTATTTTGTAATTCTCACAACCGGTGTTCATCAACTTGATATTGTGGGCAAAAAGGAATACATTGTAGGTTCTGTTTCGGCTGAATATTCTAAACAAATAACAGCCAAATTTGCACGAGGCGGTGGGTTGGACTTGTTTTTCGACCAAGCACTCGAACCACAAAATATCAGCGAAACGGATACCGACACCAAAAAGAAAGACCCCGTTTATCCGGGGTTACATATTTCGGGCGATTACGTTTTCGGAAAGGTCAGTTTTACCATGCAATTCGGCACCTATTTGTTGTGGCGACCTTACACTTATCAGTATGTTTACAGTCGATTTGGATTTCGATACAAATTCTCAAAACATCTGTTAGCGAATATCACTTTAAAAACATACTTTTCGGCTGCCGATTTTATTGAATTTGGCTTTGGATATTGTTTCTGATTTTGATATACTCTGAATAATTGATTATTTGATGTGATTATGTGCTAATTATTAAATACTTACAAATATATAAAAGTAACCAAATAAACTGTTTTTAGTATAATCCGAAATATTTTTTCACTTTTTTTAAGCAACTACATTGCGTCTTTTATTTCGAGAAGTTGTTGTCGAATGTCTTTCAATTTTTTCACCGCCTCAAAATTATTGACTGTATCCTCTCGATTGTCCTTCATTTTTAGCTTTGCACCGCTTAATGTCATTCCTCGCTCTTTGACGTAGTGATAGATCAAATGCAAATTGTCGATGTCTTTTTGAGTAAAAAGTCGATTGCCCTTTTTATTTTTCTTGGGTTTGAGTATTGTAAATTCTTTTTCCCAATAGCGAATCAACGAAGTATTTACTTTAAATTGCTCGGCAACTTCTCCGATTGTAAAAAAAAGTTTTTCGATTTTAGGTTCTTCTTCGTCCATAGAAGCATTGATTTTGTTTTGGTTTTTTGTTTGAATAGTTTTTATAAAACTTCCGAAAAAAAACTTTTCAAACAAATATAAATAAAATTCTTATTGAATCAAATATTTTATTGTCAAAACAATTTGATGTTCAAGCCAATTTGTAAAGTATAATTTAACAATTTTACTCTTATCTTATCATTTGTTGAGTATTATTTTTATTTATACTTGAAAGGAACTTACTATTGTTCAAATTATTAAAATTAATTATTTGTCTCAAACATGCAATTTTCTTCATTAAAAAAAATAAAAAGAGGCTCCGGAAATCCGAAACCACTTCGTCATCGTTTTATAAAAACTTGATTGAGTCCAGTTTAAAAAGTTATGAAGTTGAAAGATTATAAAGTTATAATGCTGAAAATAAGAATTTAAAGATAATTGTAATATGATCTGTAAAGCCGTTTTATGTATTCGGACAGAGTTGCTTGTATTTTATAATTTTCGTATTCTTATCAAAATCAAATTATTACTTCGATAACAATTATTAATTACTTATTTGATTTCAAATAACAAAGACAAACAGATCCCCAACAAATAATTTGTAAAAAGTCCCGAACTTATGCTCGGGACTTTCTTTGTTTACTTATTCTTTGAAATAATTTGTTTCAGACAATTTTTTAAAATAATTAAATCGCCATTCCGAATCACTTTGTGCTGCTGCAAAGAGCATTTCAGCATCTTCGGGGAACGATTGTTTCAAAGTATTAAAACGAACTTCTCCCAAAAGGAAATCCTTAAAGAGCTCATATTTCGGTGGTCGCGAATCTAAAACAAAAGGATTTTTGCCTTCTTCTTCCAACAAAGGATTGTAACGATACAAAGTCCAATAACCACATTCTACGGCTCGTTTTTCTTCGTCTTGTACCTTATCCATTCCGGCTCGCAGTCCGTGTGCAATACAAGGCGAATATGCAATAATTAATGATGGTCCGGGATATGCTTCGGCTTCTTTCATGGCTTTCAAAGTTTGACCTTGATTTGCTCCCATGGCAATTTGTGCGGTGTATATGTAACCGTAAGTCATCGTTATTGCTCCGAGGTCTTTTTTACGAACACGTTTACCGGAAGCTGCAAATTTGGCAACCGAAGCTGTGGGCGATGATTTTGAAGACTGTCCGCCGGTGTTTGAATACACTTCGGTATCCAAAACTAAAACGTTGATGTCCTCGCCGGAAGCCAGTACGTGGTCTAATCCGCCGTATCCGATGTCGTAAGCCCAGCCGTCGCCGCCAATAATCCAAATCGACTGTTTGGTCAAATATTTTTTAACTGCGAGGATTTTTTGAGCATATTCTGCTTTTTCGTTTTGCAGTGCAGCAATCACTTTGGGAGCAAGTATCTTGGATTCTCCGGTTTTTTCGCGAACTGCAATCCATTCTTCAAAAACAGCTTTTATTTCAGCCGAAACTCCGGTCGAAATTGCTTCTTTCATAATCAATTCGATGGTTTCTCGCTGTTTTCGGTTCGAAATTGCGATTCCGTAGCCATATTCTGCGTTATCTTCAAACAATGAATTTGCCCAAGCCGGACCTTCACCGTTTTCGTTTGCAACATAGGGTGTTGCCGGAGCTGTTCCGCCGTAAATTGAAGAACAACCTGTTGCGTTGGAAATGGTCATCGAATCGCCGTACAATTGTGTTGCTAATTTGATATACGGTGTTTCGCCGCAACCGGCACAAGCCCCGGAGAACTCGAACAGAGGACGTGCAAATTGCGTGTTTTTTATTGCTTTGTCTTTTTCCAAAACGGTATCTTTATATCCAACCGTATTGTGGAAATAGCTCCAACGTTCTTCTTCACCTTTCAATTTATCGTCCAAAGTAACCATTACCAATGATTTTTCTTTCGACGGACAAACGTCGGCACATGAACCGCAACCGGTACAGTCTAATGTGCTTACTTGGATACGGAATTGATAATCTTTCGTTTGTCCGATACCTTTAACGAAATCGGTGCCTGCCGGAGCGTTTTTGGCTTCTTCTTCGGTTGCCAAGAAGGGGCGAATGCAAGCGTGAGGACAAACATAAGCACATTGGTTGCATTGAATACAATTTGAGGCAATCCACGTGGGAACAGTAACTGCGATACCGCGTTTTTCGTATTGTGTGGTTCCGGCAGGGAAAGTTCCGTCTTCGCGACCCAAGAATGCACTGACAGGCAACTCATCGCCTTTCAAAGCATTGATTGGATTCATAATGTTTTTCACAAAATCAGGAACATTATTTGCTGTTTTTGTAAATTCGGTTTTGCCTTCTAAATTTTTCCATTCGCCGGGAACAGTGATTTTAACGATATTTTCGCCGCCCTTATCAACAGCTGCATAGTTCATTTGAACTATTTTATCGCCTTTTTTGCCGTAGGTTTTATAAATGGCATTTTTCATTTGTTCTACTGCCAATTCGTAGGGAATGACATTTGAAACCTTGAAAAATGCGGCTTGCATAATGGTATTTGTTCTTCCGCCCAAACCAATTTCCGATGCAATATCCGTTGCATTGATAATATAGAAATTTATTTCATTCACTGCCAAAGATTTTTTAACATTTTCGGGCAAGTGATTAATTGTTTCTTCGACACTCCAAGTGCTGTTCATAAGGAAAGAACCGCCTTTTTTGATGCCTTCGAGAACATCGTATTTGTACAAATAATTCGGCATGGAACAAGCAACAAAATCGGGTTGTTTGACCAAATATGTGGAACGTATCAATTTATCGCCGAAACGTAAATGTGAAACAGTGATTCCGCCTGATTTTTTTGAATCGTAGGCAAAATATCCCTGAACATATTTTGTGGTATGATCTCCTATTATTTTAATCGAATTTTTGTTTGCACCAACGGTTCCATCGGCACCCAAACCCCAGAATTTTCCTTCAAAAGTTCCTTTGGGAACCGTACTGATTTCCGGAAGTAAAGGAAGATTTGTAAATTTAACATCGTCCACAATACCAATCACAAATTTGTTTTTTGGTTCATTGCGTTCCATGTTTTGATAAACCGAAATAATTTGAGCAGGAGTCGTGTCTTTGGAGCTTAATCCATAACGACCGGCAAGTATTTGCGGTGCATTGTTGATGCCGGCATATAATTCAACAACATCTAAATACAAAGGATCGCCGTTTGCACCGGGCTCTTTTGTTCTGTCCAATACAGTAATTTTTTTAACTGTTTTGGGAAGTGCTTGCATGAAATATTTTGCGGAGAAAGGTCGATATAAATGAACAATCATTAAGCCGACTTTTTTACCTTCTTTTTCTTTCAGATATTCAATAACTTCCTTGATTGTTTGAGTTACCGAACCCATCGCCACAATCACGTTTTCGGCATCGGCATCGCCGAAATAGCTGAAAGGTGCATAGGGGCGACCGGTCATTCGTGTGATTTCTTTCATGTAGTCGTTCACCACATCGGCAATCGGGTCGTAGAGATGCGAAGCGGCTTCGCGGGCTTGAAAATAAATATCGGGATTTTGAGCTGTTCCGCGTGTAACCGGGGCTGTTGAACTCAAAGCACGGTCGCGAAATTCTTGAAGTGCTTTTTGGTCGATGAGTTTGTACAATTCGGCTTCATCGGGTAATTCAACTTTTGTTATTTCGTGTGATGTTCTAAAACCATCGAAAAAGTGCATAAACGGAATTCGTGTTTTAATTGCAGCCAAATGTGCAATAGGCGCAATGTCCATGATTTGCTGTGCACTCGAAGTTGCCAACATCGCAAATCCGGCTTGCCGACACGACATCACATCACTGTGGTCGCCAAAAATTGATAATGCCTGAGCCGCCAAACTTCTTGCACTGACATGGAAAACAGCCGGTAACAATTCGCCTGCCATTTTGTACATGTTAGGAATCATCAAAAGAAGACCCTGAGAAGCGGTGTAAGTTGATGTTAAAGAACCTGCTTGAAGCGAACCGTGTACTGCACCGGCAGCTCCGCCTTCCGATTGCATTTCGGCAACTTTTACTGTTGTTCCGAATAGATTTTTTTTACCGTGTGCCGACCATGTATCGACATATTCCGCCATATCCGACGAAGGTGTGATAGGATAAATTGCGGCAACTTCGCTAAACATATATGCAACGTGGGCTGCGGCGTAGTTTCCTTCACAAGTAATGAATTTTTTTGCCATGATGTTTATTAATTAGTAGATTGTAGTTTGTATTTAAAAACTACAGATTAATTTATTGATTCTTCTTTAAATAACGATAGTTCGTTTTGATTTTAAATATATTTTTTTTGAATGGTACAAAATTAGAATAAAAATTAAAAACTTCCTATCTGAAAATCTATTTAATAATATGTCTGAAAACAGTTTTCGTATCGATAAAAACAGATTGATTTCTAAAATAAAATGTGTGGATACATTTACAAACAACGATTCTGTTTGCTAATATCTATAAACAAACGAATTTGCATTCATTCCTGCACCCACTGAGGCAAAAACGAGTATATCGCCCTCGTTGATTTCGTGTGTTGCACATTCATCGCGCCGCAAACGGTCGAAAAGTGTCGGGACGGTTGCCACCGAACTGTTTCCGAGGCGATGAATGCTCATTGGCATTATTTTTTCGGGCACTTCGTTGATTTTATACAATTTATAGAGACGTTTTATCATTGCCTCGTCCATTTTTTCGTTTGCTTGATGAATTAATACCTTTTTCACTTCCGTAATATCAACTTCGGCACGTTCCAAAGCTAATTTCATTGCGGGCGGTACGTTTGAAAGTGCGTATTCATATATTTTCCGTCCGAACATTTTTATATATCTGATTTTTTTATCAGAATCGGGCTTGTTGGATTTTCCCATAAACAGATAATATGCTTCGTTTTTGGTATGCGAAACTGCCGATGAAGCCAAAAATCCTTTCTTTTCATCGCTTTCAACAGCTTCCACAACCGTTGCTCCGGCTCCGTCGGCATATATCATAGAATCTCTGTCGTGTGGGTCGATAACCCGCGACAGAGTTTCGCTGCCGATGACTAATACTTTTTTTGCAATTCCGGCTTTTATAAAGGCATCGGCTTGTATAACCCCCTGAATCCAGCCGGGGCAACCGAAAAGTATGTCGTAAGCAATACAATACGGATTTTCGATTTGTAATTTGTGTTTTACCCTGGAAGCCAAGCTCGGAACCGCATCGGTTTGAATGGTATCAATAATTACATCACCAAAATTATGGGCAACAATAATATAATCGAGAGTTTCGGGGTCGATATTTGCATTTTCTATGGCTCTTTCGGCTGCAATTGCGGCAATGTCCGAAGAATGCAATTCGGGAGTTACATAGCGGCGTTCCTGAATTCCTGTAATTTCAACGAATTTGTCGATAATAACATTTCCGGGAGCATCGAGTTTATTATTATTTTCATCGTAAAATTCATGATTCAAGAAATCGCTGTTTTTTACTATTTCGGTTGGAATATAGCGTCCGGTGCCGGTTATTACACTGTTGAGATACTTCATGTTTATCAAATTAATTAATGAATCGTTTATAAAGTCGGAATGTTTCAGGCAAAATTGTATCGACACCCTCGTTCTGAAAATTGCCGAAAGATAGTAATTTTTTTTTTGAAAATATAAAATCCTGAGTCGCAGCATCGATGCCCGTATGAATAAAACAGCCGGTTTCCTCTTCTCAAACGTTATAATATTGAAAGCCGCAAATAATAAAGTCCGACAAAATATTTTTCTTTTTTCAAGAAATTATAATGAGAAAATGAGTTTTTACAAGAAAAAAAAGAGTAACACCGATAATAGGAACACTGTTTAATGTCGGAAAAATTTTATTAAAAAGATACATCAACAAGTCATTCTTATTAATATGACGAACTTGCGTTGAAAAACACTATTTTAAGTACCCAAACCGGCAATATTGTATATTTCAGAATTATACGAAAACAAAAAACGAAAATAAATTCATTCACAAATTAAAATCGTATAAAATCTTTCCTGAATCAAAATAAAAAATCTATATTTGGGACAAAATATATAAAAACAAAAAATACAACATAATATGAATAAAGAACTCTTAAAATTAGAACCTAAACAGGTTTGGAAAAATTTCGTCTCTTTAACTCAAATTCCCCGCCCCTCGAAAAGCGAAGATAAAATTCAGGAATTTATGATGTCTTTCGGCGAAAAACTTGGATTGGAAACAATCAAAGACGAAGTTGGCAACATCATCATTCGCAAACCTGCAACAAAAGGTTTGGAGAAACGTAGAGGAGTGATATTACAAGGGCATTTGGATATGGTTCCGCAAAAAAATTCGGACACAATACATGATTTTAAAAAGGACCCGATTCAAGCTTTTGTTGACGGCGACTGGGTAACAGCCAAAGGAACAACTTTGGGAGCCGACAATGGCATGGGAGTTGCTGCAATTATGTCGATTTTGGAATCGAAAGATTTACCTCACGGTCCCATTGAAGCCCTTTTCACGTGTGATGAAGAAACCGGCATGACGGGAGCATTCGGGTTAAAAGCCGGCATGTTGTACGGTGATATTTTAATGAACCTCGATTCGGAAGATGAAGGCGAACTCTATATTGGTTGTGCAGGCGGCGTCGATACATCAGCCGTTATGACCTATGAAAAGAAAGATGTTCCCGCAAAATCAACAGCTTTTAAAGTATCTGTTTCCGGTTTGAAAGGCGGACACTCGGGCGTGGATATTCCTTTACAACGTGGGAATGCTAACAAAATCATTTTCAGATTTTTATGGCATGCTTTAAAAAATCATGAAATACGCTTATCATCAATCGACGGAGGTTCGCTTCGCAATGCAATCCCCCGCGAAGCTTTTGCAGTGATTACGGTTGCGAATTCGGAAGCCTCAAAACTTCAAAAATACGCCCTTGAATTTGAAAATATTATTAAGACCGAATTGAAAGAAGTGGATCCCGGATTTATTTTTAAATTAGAAAAAAGCGAAACTCCGAAATTTGTAATGGATAAAAAAACCACAAAAAATTTGATTTTTGCTATACGCAGTACCATTCACGGAGCAGTTCGTTTTGTGGACAATATGCCGGAAATTCCCGAAACTTCGACTAATTTGGCAATCGTTAAATCGGAAAAAGGGAAAATTCTTATCGGAAATTTAGTAAGAAGCTCGGTTGATTCGGCAAAAGATAATTTAAAAGAAGAAATTGAAAGTATTTTCACACTTGCCGGTGCCCAAGTAACTCACGAAGGCGAATACCCGGGCTGGCGACCTGATTTCAACTCTTCGATTCTTAACACCATGAAAGAGATGTACAACAAACAATTCGGCAAAGTGCCGGAAGTGAAAATTATTCATGCCGGCTTAGAATGTGGTTTGTTGGGCGGTGTATATCCAAAATGGGACATGATTTCGTTTGGACCTACAATTCGTTTCCCACACTCGCCTGATGAAAAAGTTCATATCGCTTCGGTTAAGAAATTTTGGGAATTTTTAACAGAAACACTCAAAAATATCCCTTCAAAATAAATCAACACAGATAAAGGAATTTACGAACGCAGCTTCTAAATTCCTTTTTTTATAAGACAGCTTGACGGGCTGTCTTCTTTATCAAAAAACCTTAACTCAAAGTTAATTATTTGAATATCAAATAAGAAAAACTCATTGCAATGATTAATTATACTAAGCACGGTCATAAATTGCGTTTTACAATTTGTTTAACTATTTGATATTAAGACTAATCGACATATCAGCACATCAAAAAAATCAAAGTAATATATTACAGAAACAAATTGAGTAAAATAGAACGAAATATGAAAAAAATTGAAATAAAAACGACTGTTTTAGAATATAATTCGGTTGATAATTTTTCGGAAGAGGAAAAAATATTGATTCAAAAATCGAAAGAAGCACTAAAAAATGCTTACGCCCCCTACTCCAATTTCCGGGTAAGTGCATCGGTTTTGCTCGAAAACGGCGAAATAATTTGCGGAACTAATCAAGAAAATGCAGCATATCCCTCGGGATTATGTGCAGAGAGAGTGGCAATTTTTTATGCCAATTCGCTGTTCCCGACAGTTCCGGTAAAAGCTTTGGCAGTGAGTGTTTTTGCAAAAAATGATTTCCCCGAATCTCCAACTCCTCCATGCGGTGCATGTCGCCAAGTGCTTGTGGAAACAGAAACCCGTTTCAAAAATCCCATAAAAATAATTCTGATAGGTAAAAACATTATTCGCGTTATAGAAAGTGCCAAATCACTATTACCGCTGCATTTCGATGATAAATTTCTGGATTAAAGAAAAATAATGGGTCTCATTTCTTGATTCACATTTTCGGAATTGCATAAAATTTTCTAAGGCATTTTGCACGAAAAACAAAGTGTCTGAATTATCATTCATATTATAAATTAAAAAAATGAAAACACTGAAATTTTCGTTGATAATTTATTTTTCCTTTCTATTTACAGGAATCAGCCCCGTTTTTTCCCAAAAATTTGAAGGAATCTTGACCTACAACATCATGTATCTCCCAAAGAATAAAAATATTAACATTAAAAGTTTGGGTGAACGAAACGGGACACAAATGAAAGTTTTTGTAAAAAAAGGTTTGTACAAATCAGTAAGATACAATAATACAGATACTTTTGAAACATCTTTATGCTTTGCCGAAAAAGGTTTGAAATATTTCCGCTCGGGCAAACAAATGTTCTATTCCATGAGGCATATCGCCCCGGATTCGTTGCAAAATCTCACAAAATTAGACACTGCGGCAAGCTTCAAAGGAACGGATTGCGATGTTTACAGATACAATTCGGGTAAAACCTCCACCTTGTTTTTTACAAAAAAGACCCTGGACACCGAAAATCCCGATTATCGTTATCACACCTTATTTTTGTTCACAAGTCCGCTGTTAAAAGTTAAAATCAAAAATCCACTGTATCTTACCATTATCGAATTGGATACAGCCGAAGTACAAAAAATTGCAGACCAAGAATTTGAATTACAGAATTATTACAGTATAAGTTCTGCCGATGAAATTACGAATACAGTTTTAAGCAAACCAATGACCGAACAATTTTTAAATTGTTTGCAATCAAAAATGAAATATCCTTCCTTAGCGAAACGACATCAAATTATCGGGAAAATTAACATTCAATTCATTATCGATGAACATGGCTTGCTGATGGAAACCCACATTGTTCCGGTTTTTTTTAGAAAATATTTGACACTAAAAAATATTGCCGACAAGCAAGTTCTTGAAAAATATCTACGGCTCTTCGAGAAAGAATACACGGCAGCTTCGTCCGCCTGTCTGTCGAATCTGACTTTCGAGATTCCGCAAACAAAATATGGAGCATCTCCCACCATAATATCAATTCCAATGACTTTGACTTTTGATACTGAATTTTCGGGAAATACAGATTACAACGATGAAAATGATGCAAATTCAGAACATTTTGAGTTCTCTTACGATGATGACGACTTTAATTAGAACTGTTAATACTTGCTCAGAAAATGACAATAACCATTGACTCCAATTCGGGTTTTTGTTTCGGGGTTGTGTATGCTATTCAGCGTGCCGAAGAAGAGTTATCGAATTTAGAAACATTATATTGCTTGGGCGATATTGTACACAACAATGTAGAAGTAGAACGCCTTCGCAAAAAAGGTTTGAAAACAATCGACCACGAACAATTAAAAGGATTGCATGATTGCAAAGTGTTGATTCGTGCACACGGCGAACCGCCGGAAACCTATCGAATAGCTCTCGAAAATAATATTAAACTTCTCGATGCCTCGTGTCCTGTGGTTTTGAGACTTCAAAACAATATCAAAACGGGTTTCGATGCTATCAACAAAATTGAAGGACAGGTTGTGATTTACGGCAAAAAAGGACATGCCGAAGTGAACGGATTATTGGGTCAAACACAAGGCAATGGCATTGTGATTTCGGATTTTAGCGATTTGGATTCAATCGATTTCTCGAAACCCATAAATATTTTTTCTCAAACCACCAAAAGCCTCGAAGGCTACGAAAAAATTACAGAAGAAATTAAATGTCGCATGAAAGCAGCAACCGGCAAGGAAGATATTCAATTTATTGCCAACAAAACCATTTGCAGTCAGGTGTCCAAACGAGATGTTGAGTTGAAAACATTTTCGCTCAGCCACGAAGTAATTATTTTTGTGAGCGGCATCAAAAGTTCTAACGGCAAAGTCCTTTTTGATGTGTGTCGAAAACAAAATCCCAGCAGTTATTTTGTTTCCGACAGCGATGATTTGAATCCGGCATGGTTTGCAGGAATTGAAACCGTCGGCATTTGCGGAGCGACATCAACACCGCGTTGGTTAATGGAAAAGATACACGATGAAATTTTCAAACTCATCGAAAAATAAATTGTTTCTATATTTCGTTTCGTGCACAAAGAAATTAAGCTTTAATTTTACGCATTTTATCCATTTCCCTACCTGCATCTTTTGTTTTAAGCGATTCGCGTTTGTCGTGAAATTTTTTCCCACGTGCTACGGCAATTTCCAATTTCGCAAAACCTTTATCGTTGATGAACATTCGAGTCGGAATAATCGTTAGCCCGGTGGCTTTCACTGCTTTATACAATTTGTTAAGTTCTCGTCGATTCAACAATAAGCGGCGTTCGCGCTTGGGTTCGTGGTTGTTATATGTTCCGTATTCGTATTCGGCAATGTGCATTTTCACCCACAATTCAAAAACCAAAGGCTTTTGCGGAACGGGCAGAAAAAAGCAATAAGAGTCGGA
Source organism: Draconibacterium orientale (assembly GCA_020721645.1). GTDB lineage: Bacteria > Bacteroidota > Bacteroidia > Bacteroidales > JAADGE01 > DYMH01. The sequence goes on along the minus strand of DYMH01000014.1, from coordinate 27,666 downwards.
CAAACTTGCTTTTCCGGCTCGTATCGACTTGATTTCGGTGCCCGAAAGTTCGATTCCGGCTGTATATTTATCCGATAATTCGTAGTCGTGCCACGCTTTACGGTTTTTTATGTCGATAGTTTTTGCCATATCCGATAGAAATTTTTCAAATGCAAAGGTAAATTTTTTCTAAGAAAATCCTTCGGAATTATTAATTTTGAATCCGATGAAAAACGAATCTCAAACAAAATACAATCTGCTTTCTGTTTTCGGAGCAACAGCCGGAGGAAAAACATCTTTGGCTGTTTTGGCAGCCGAGCGTTTGGGCGGCGAAATTATAAGTGCCGATTCGCGCCAAGTGTATCGCGGAATGGACATCGGCACGGGAAAAGATTTGTCGGAATATACACGAAACGGGAAATTGATTCCCTACCATTTAATCGACATTGCCGATGCCGGCGAAAAATACAATGTTTTCGAGTATCAACGCGATTTTTTAAAGGTTTTTGAAGATATTCGTTCGCGCGAAAAATTCCCGATTCTTTGCGGCGGAACCGGAATGTATATCGAAGCCGTTCTGAAAGGCTATAGACTGATTAATGTGCCTGTTGATGAGAATTTGAGAGCCGAACTAACAAAAAAAAGCGATGAAGAATTGACCGAAATTTTAAATTCACACCGTTCCTTGCATAACATCAGCGATACCTCGAACCGAAAACGCTTGCTTCGTGCTGTTGAAATTGCTTTGTTTTACGAAAAAAATCCGGAAACGGAAACCGATTTTCCACAAATCAACAGTCTGAACATTCAAGTGGTTTTCGACCGAGATTCACGCCGTCGCCGAATTACAGAGCGTTTGAAACAAAGACTCGAAAACGGAATGCTCAACGAAGTAAATCGACTTCTGGATTCGGGAGTTCCGATAGAAACACTTCAATATTACGGTTTGGAATACAAATATTTAAGCGATTTTCTTTTAGGTAAATACACCTACAACGAAATGTTTTCGGCTCTCGAAACGGCAATTCATCAATTCTCGAAACGCCAGATGACATGGTTTCGCAAAATGGAAAACGAAGGTTTTGTGATTCATAAATTAGACGGATATTTGGAAGACGAGAAAAAAATAAATATGATTACGACATGGCTTAAAGCAGAATAAATTAATAGACTTATTTACTTAACCAATACACTCAAATCAAGGGACTCTCGAAGTTTGATGCACGCAGAAAACAGTTATGAAATGCCAAAATATTTTACACGTATTTGTGTTTGAGACGTGTGCAACACGTCTCTACGATGAAAATCGAGACAGTTATGAAATGCCAAAATATTTTACACATACTACTAAAATTCAACTTTTGAACAGCCTCATGGTTTGTATGATATTGTTTATGTATGTAAGTCTATAAATTAAAATATTACTTAAATCCTCTTTGCCGACACGCTTCAAAAATAACAACAGCCGCCGAAGTCGAAACATTCATCGAATCGGCTTCGCCTCGCATCGGAATAATGATGTTTTTGTCGGCAGAATCGACCCAAACCTGTGAAATTCCGGTAGCTTCCGTACCCATAACAATTGCCGAAGATTGGGTAAAATCTACCGTGTGATACGGAACAGCAGCCTGCAAATATGTTGCAAAAATTTTAATTTGATTTTTTTTCAGAAATTCTATCGCCGTTTTACTGTCGGTAAGTGCTGTCGGTATTGTAAAAACACAGCCCAGCGAGGCACGCACGGCATTGGCATTGTACAAATCGGTTTTCGGGTCGCAAATCAGCACTGCATCAATTCCTGCTGCATCGGCAGTGCGATACAAAGCCCCGAGATTGCCGGGTTTTTCCACGCTTTCGATAACTAAAATCAAAGGATTCGTTCTGAGTTTCAGGTTTTCGAGGCGATGATTTTTCGGGCGTGCCAATACCACAACGCCGCCCGAATTTTCGCGATAAGCCATCTTCTCAAAAACTTCGGGACTGACTTCGTAAATGTGCAGTGCACCGTTTTCGGGTAAAATTCTTTCTAATTCTTTTGCCGAAATGAGTTTTGAACAAAAGAAAACAGTCTCAAATTCATAGCCTTTTCCGGCGGCTTTTTCAATTTCTTTCAAACCCTCAATCACAAAAATATTTTGCTTTCGACGTTCGCTTGCTTTTTGCAATAAAAGCGTGTTCTTTATTTTTGGATTTTGACGACTTGTTATCGTATCGGTAATTTTAAAATTCATTCCTATTTAAATTTCTTGTGTCTTTTGTCTTGTGTCTAATATCTCATATCTAACTATAAAATTTTATACTTTTCGTCTTCTTTGTTCGATGGATTGAAAAATTTTGCGGCAGGTTGATATTTCAACTCAACGGTTTTTCCGGTTACAGGATGTTTAAATTCAATATGATATGCCGCCAATCGAATCTGTCGTTCGGGCTTTGGCGAAGCTCCGTATTTTCTGTCTCCCACAATCGGACAACCAATGCCAGATAAATGCACGCGTATCTGATTTTTCCTGCCCGTATGAAGTTTTATTTCGAGGAGGTGGAATTTTTTTTCGGCACGCAAATACGTGTATTCGGTTTTTGCAAATTTGGAATCGGCAGTTTCTTTTTTTAGTTCTATCACCTTTTGTTCTGCCGTATCTTTCAACCAACTCTCAATAAAACCGGTATCGGTTTTGGGTCGATTTTCGGTTAAGGCAAGATATTTTTTTATAACATGCTGCCAGTTTTCTTTTATCATTGTTTGATATTCTTCGGTTTTGGCAAACAAATTCAAACCTTCAACTTCGCGGTCGATTCGATGAACAACCCACAAGCGTGTTTTTTTGTCATCTCGTTCGGTCATAAATTTTTCGAGTTCTTTATGAAAAGAATAATTCATTTTTTCGGTCTTGCTTCCGCACGACAGAATGGACGCAGGTTTTAGAGCTACAAGAAAATAATCGTCTTCAAAATAAATCGAAATCGGGCGTGCTCGCGTAGGCAATTTTGTTTTGCCGTTGCTTTTATCTATCGAATTGATTTCCAGAAAACTTCCTTCGCCAACTTGGGTATTCGGATGTCGGTCGATTTTTTTTCCGTCAAGAATGAATTCGGAATGCGAAAGTATTTGTTTTGCCTTCTGTTTCGACACGCCTTTGTATATTTCCAAGACAGTTTCGAGCAGTCCGGCAGTTTTTTTTATTTTGTACTTCATAAAATTAGTCAGTATTTGGAAAATGAATTCGATAACAAGAAATATTAAATGCTTTGTTTATATTCCTCTGAATCTGGCAAAAGTTCCGAGCGGTAAACGAATTCCCGATTTTGCCTGCAAATAAAATTCGCCGAATTCGCTTTCAACTGTAGGGAAATATGATTCGAGTAAATTTTGAGCTATCAGCGACGAAAATCCGAGCGAATAAAGGTTTAGAATAAGAAAATTATTGTTTTTTTCTAATATTTGAGAACACAATTTTAATAATTCATTGATGCCTTCTTCCAAAACCCATTTTTCGCCGGTCGGACCGCGTCCGTAAGCCGGTGGGTCGAGTATGATTCCGTGATATGTTTTTCCGCGTTTCACTTCTCGGTGCAAAAATTTCAGGGCATCGTCCACAATCCATCGAATGTCTTTCTGTCCGCTGAGTTCCATGTTTTCGCGCGACCAATTCACCACGGGTTTCACGGCATCTAAATGCGTAACATCGGCACCTGCTGCATTGGCAGCAAAAGTTGCACCGCCTGTGTATGCAAAAAGATTGAGTATGCGAGTTTTTTGCACCGACATCGATTTCACCGAATTATAAATATATGCCCAATTCGAAGCTTGTTCGGGAAACATTCCGATGTGCCCGAACGAGGTCATCGACAATTTCATTTTAAAACCTCCTTGCGGCAACGGACAATTTACAACCCACGATGCGGGCATTTTTTTTAATATCGACCAGCCGCCGTTCTCGCTTGTCCCCGCACGATACGATGTTTTTTGTTTTTCGCGTTGAAATTGTGCATGTGCCGCTTTCAACCACGTTTCGCGACTCAGTTTTGGAAGCCAAACGGCTTGCGGCTCGGGGCGTATCAAGGTATAATCGCCAAATCGTTCTAATTTCTCAAAATTGCCGCAATCAATGAGTTGGTAATCTTTAAATTCTACCGGCTGAAATAATTTCATGAAAAAATGCTCTATTTTTCGGCAAAGATAGGAAAATTTGATTAAGAGAAATGTGAAAATGTGGAAATGTGGAAATGTGGAAATCTATTTATAAATATTCGGTTTTAATAAATATCCGGAACAAATGTTTGTTCGTTTTTTGGTGGGCGAATGTAGCCTTTATGCTCTTTGCGTGGATTAAGAGTGATTTCCGGAACCGGAATATCTTGATACGGAACAATTGACAACAGATGACTGATACAGTTCAGACGCGAGCGGCGTTTATCATCGGCTTCGACCACGTACCATGGTGATATTTTTGTATCGGTGTAGGCAAACATTTCGTCTTTGGCACGCGAATAGTCCATCCATTTATCGCGCGAAGCAATGTCCATCGGGCTGATTTTCCAACGTTTTGTCGGGTCGCCGATACGAGCCTGAAAACGTATTTCCTGCTCTGCTTCGCTTACCGAGAACCAATATTTTACCAACAGAATGTTCGAGCGTATCAACATTCGCTCATAATTGGGGCAGGCACGCAAAAACTCCCAATATTCTTCATCGGAGCAAAAGCCCATTACCCGCTCCACACCGGCTCTGTTGTACCAGCTGCGGTCGAACAAAACCATTTCGCCGCCCGAAGGTAAATGCGGAACATAACGCTGAAAATACCATTGCGATTTTTCTTTCTCGGTTGGCGTTCCCAAAGCTACGACACGGCAACTTCGAGGATTTAAACTTTGTGTAATGGTTTTTATTGTACCTCCCTTTCCGGCCGCATCGCGACCTTCAAAAATGATGACCAATTTTAAATCCCGGTCTTTTATCCAGCGTTGAAATTTTGCTAATTCTATCTGCAATCGCGACAATTCACTGTTGTAGAATTTTTTATCTATTTTCGGTTTCCCGTTTATCAAAACAATGGGCTTTGGGGTTTCTTTTTTATTTTTTTCCATGGTTTAATATTTTAATATATTATTGCAATTTAATAAAATTTTATTCAATATCAAACACATTTTTAAATTTCAAAATTTATCGAAAAATAAGCTGATTTGCAGCGTCATTTTTTTCGTTTTTTAAAATCAACTATTTTTACCGAATATTATACAAGGTTTCAATTCAAACGAACGATTGTGAAAAGGAAGAGGCAAAAAACAGTAAAAATATTTATTAAAATTCTGATACTTCTTTTGTCTTTGGGATATATTTTTCAGCGAATATCAAAAGGCAATTTTACATTTGTCGAATCCTTTGATTCGCCGAACTACTGCCTGCTGATGCTTGTAATTTTTCTAACAACATTAAATTGGCTTTCGGAAGCCAAAAAATGGCAAATATTGATTTCGCATATTGAAAAAATTTCAATATTTACATCACTGAAAGCTGTGTTCACAGGGCTTGTAACGGGAATCATCACCCCCAATCGCATTGGCGAATGGGCAGGAAGAATATTTGTTTTGAAAAGAAAAAATCGCCCTGCCGGAATATTATCAACGGCTGCCGGCAGCATGGCTCAGCTCACGGTAAGTTTGTTTTTCGGATTGATTTCCTTTTCGGTTGTAGCAATCCGTTTTGGCGGTATTTTTAAAAACATAAACAGCCTCAACAGTATTTTGATGTTAATTGTCGGACTTATCATTATCTCTGTTTTGCTGCTGATATTGGTTAGAATGAAAAATTTTGCGATATATTTATCGAAAATTCATTTTTTGAAAAAATATTCCGAAAATCTCCTTTTTGCTTCCGAATATTCTTTAAAAACAATGCTTTTTGCAATTGGATTATCGATACTTCGATATTTGATATTTGTAACGCAATATTTTTTGTTACTTCGATTTTTCCATGTCGAAATCAGTGCAATTCATGCTTTTTTGGGAATTGCCCTCACATATTTCGTCCTTGCACTAATTCCCACGGTAACACTCACCGAACTGGGCATTCGCGGCTCGGCGGCACTGTGGTTTATCGGATTTTTTGCGGCTAACGATATGGGTATCATTGCTGCAACTTTTACTGTTTGGATTATAAACATTGCTTTTCCAACGGCACTGGGGGCTGTTTTCTTTGTTCGGGCAAAATTGTAATAAGTAATCGTCCGGATTTATTTGTAAATTATAATATCCGTATTCTTATCAAAATCAAATTATTACTTCATTAACCATTAATAATTAACCATTATTTATCTGCTTTATTCCTTAGCCAAGTCGTTCACAACTTTTTCCATTTTATCGCCGCCCCAATTCGATGCTCCAATTTCTTTGATAAGGATTTTCCCGGTTTTGGATATTAAAAATGTTGTCGGCAGAGAATTTGATGAGAGCTGTGCAGGTACCTCGCTGCCGCTGAAATATACAGGAAACGAATATTTTTTTCTTTTGAGAAATTCGGCAACTTTCGTTTTATCATCAGACGTTACAAGGCAAAATACAACATTTGGATTGTGTTCAAATTTCTTGTACAGTTCTTCAATATCTGGCATTTCGCCAATACAAGGCGGACACCATGTTGCCCAAAAATTTAGGAAAACAACTTTTCCTTTCATTTGGTTGAAATCAACCGAAGTGCCGTCGGGCTTATAAAGTTGCCAACGGTAATCGTTGTCGCTTAACGTTTGAACTTCTTTTTCCGATTTTACCGAAGGTTGAACAACAGCAGCACGAATCCTGTTTACAAACCCCATCACTTCGACACGGGTTGCCGGAATAATGACTGCGATAATTAATAAATAAAAAAATATATCGGTAACTTTGGCAAAAATTGTCTTCTTTCGCCACTTTTCTTTGAATTTTTCAATCATGTTCATATACGAATTATTAGATTTGTAAAATAAACCGAAAAAAACGATACTTGCAATTTATTAAAACTTATTTTGTTCATAATAATCAATCTGATGCAAAAAATTCCGACTTCCGACGGGTCGTTCACATATTATTCAGAGCAATTTTCGGAAAATTATCACTCGCTGCACGGAGCAAAAAGTGAGAGCAATTTGGTTTATATTGAGGCACTTCGTAAACTATTTGAACAAACCGGAAAAACCGAAATTTGTGTTTTTGAAGTGGGTTTCGGTTCGGGTTTGAATGCTTTATTGGCTTTTGAATTTGCAAAAAATAATCACATTTCGCTTTTTTATTTTTCGGTCGAAAAATATCCTATTGAAGAAAATATATTATTATCCGAAACCGATTCTGCTTTATATCAAAAGATTATAAAATCAAAATGGAATGTTAAGGCTGAAATTGATGCCGGTTTGTTTTTATTGAAAATTAAAACCGATATAATAGATTTCGAGTTTGACAGAAATCCCGATGTTATTTTTTACGATGCCTTTTCGCCCGAAACACAGCCCGAATTATGGACACGGGAACTTTTTACAAAATTGTTTCATTCGCTCAATTCACCCGGAATATTATCTACATATTCATCAAAAGGAACTGTAAAACAAGCATTACGAAGTGCAGGTTTCATCGTAAATCGCTTGCCCGGTCCGCAAGGAAAAAGACATATTTTGTATGCTTACAAAAATAGTGCTGAGGTCTAATTGCCTGTAATTGTGTAAAATCCGAATACAAAAACACTCAAAGGAATAAAAAACCCATTCGTTAAAGCGTTTATACTTCAACAAACGGGTAATTTCACTTAAAAAAAATTTTATTCGGTTTTTATTTTAATAACAAAACTTCCGTTGTCTAATCCATCGGCACCGGCAACTCCAATGACAACTCGGTAATCGCTGCCCATTGAGCTGAGATTAACGGTTCTCGTGTGATCTTGTGTTTTGCCTCGTTTCTGATAATCCCATTTATGTTCGGCTTCGCATTCGATACAGCTTCCAAGGTTGGGAACCATATCGGTATTTCCGGGCAAAGTGGTGTAGGCGTATATGCTCATGTTTTTCTTGGGGTCGTCCGGAACAACAGTTATCGCCATGTTTGAATTGGCGGGCAATTCTGTGATGTAAATGATATGATTGCCGTTAAACTTCGTATTTTGAGTTCCGGGGAAACATGCGACATTACTTTTTGAAGCCCACGATAAATCGTAGATTTTTACGCCGTCTTTCAAATCGCCTTTATAACCAAGTGCTTTACCTTTTTCACTTTTTGCGGTGTACATTTTCAGAGGCTTTTGATTGGCGGAATTATCTTCTTGCGAAACCAAATCAATTTTCAATGTGTATCCGCCTGTTTGTAAGCCATTTGCCCCTACAACGCCGATAAAAATATTGTACGAACCTTCGATTGAATTAAAATAAATACTTCGGGTATGGTCTTGCGTTTTTCCTACTTTTTGATAGTCCCATTTATGCTCAGCTTCACACGCCACGCACGATTGCAGATTCGGAACGACCGAATAATTACTCGTTCCTACTTGATATCCGTAAATACTGAAATTTGCACTTTTATCATCGGGAATTACCGTAATTGTCATTTCCGAATACGGCGGAATCACCGTGCCGTAAAGCACATGATTGCCTCTAAATTTGGCGTTTTGAGTTGCCGGAAAACATGCGTTTGAACTTGTTGAAGCCCACGACAAATCTTCCATAATAAAACCTTCGGAAAGATTTCCTTTCACATTCACCGATTTATTCGGAATACTTGTAATTTCTCGAACATTCGATGGAAATTGGGCTTTAATTTCATGCGAAACAAACACGAGAATAACTGCTAAAATGGAAATTTGAACTCTTTTCATCATTGTATATTTTAGGGTTGGATAGGTAAATATACATTTTTTTTGAAAATATTTTGCTCTCAAAGCAAAAAAAATCTTAAGTTTCAACAAAATTTTAATTTTCCCAAATCGTCCCAGAATTCGGCATACGATTTTTCGACACATTGAGCGTTTTCTATTTTAATTGCTCCCTGTCCGCCTAATGCTGCAACAGCCATAGCCATTGCAATTCGATGGTCATTATGCGAATCAACGTTTGCTGACTGTAGTCTGCCGCCTTCAATGTTCATTAAATTACCTTCAATTTGTATTTTGATTCCTATTTTAGAAAATTCGCTGAGTAATGTTTTAGCTCGGTTACTTTCTTTGAGAGGCAACCTATCAACGCCTGTCAGTGTCGTAATTCCTTCGCAACCGGAGGCTAAGGCAACCAAAGGAGGAAACAAATCGGGACAATTCGAAGCATCGAATGCGAAAGCTTTAAGTTGATTTTTTTTAACATGAATGCCGTCTTCGCTTATCGACACGGCTGCTCCGGCTCGTTTGAGTGCTTCGATAATTGCCCGGTCGGCTTGTTTTGAAAAGACGGACAGATTGCGTATCGTAACTTCTCCGGCAAGTGCGGCGGCGACTAAAAAGAATGCGGCACCGCTCCAATCGCCTTCCGAAATATATTTTGCGGGGCGATATTTTTGATTGCCGGTGATTTTAAAAATTTCGTAATTTTGGTTCATCACCCAAATGCCAAATTCACTCAACATATCAATTGTTAAATCAATATACGGCTTGCTGTTTATATTTTTTACATGTATTTCCGAATCTTCGGCAGCCAAAGGCAGTGCCATGAGCAAGCCGCTCAGAACTTGTGAAGTATGCGAACCGTCTATTTCAATGATTCCTCCTTTCAGTGTTCCGCAAACTGTAAGTGGCAAATGCCCGTCGGTTGTTTCGATATGTATGCCTAACGCTTGAAATTCTTCAACAGGAATTGTCAAATTTCGTTTCAACAAACTGCCTTTGCCCGTAATGGATATTTTTTGCCCTGTGCTTGCTGCAACCGAACTGAAAATCCGACTGCATAAGCCCGATTCTCCGCAATTTATTGTTAGTTTTTGCGGATTTATACCACCTTTAATGATGAATTTATTGTCGATTCGTGTAATTTCGGCTCCTAAATCTTCAATTACCGCAAGTACCGATAAAACATCATTACACAACGAATGAAATTCGATTTCCGAAACGCCTTCCGACAATAATGCTGCTACCAAGGCACGCTGCATTGTACTTTTGGAACTCGGAGCAAATAATGTGCCTTTAATTTTGCCGGGATATATCGTTTTTTGTATCAAAATAAAATTTTTAATATAAGATTCAAATATACTAAAATATGATTACATTTTTATGTATTTCTAAAAAGTTGATGTTTTTTTGAAAAATAGAATATTCCCGAAGTTTATTGATGCAACCAATTTCTGATGATTTTTTCGCCAAAAGGTGTCATAATTGATTCGGGATGATATTGCACACCGCAAACATCAAACTCTTTATGCCTGAGCGACATAATCTGTTTGTTTTCGTCAACAGCCGTGATTTTCAAACATTCGGGCAGCGATTCTTTTTGGACCATCCACGAATGGTATCGCCCGGCTTCAAAGCCATTGGGAATGTTTCGGTAAATTTTTTCATCGCAATCGGTAATTTGAATATTCGATGCAACACCATGATAAACTGTATTGAGATTATACAATTTGCCTCCAAAAACTTCGGCAATAGCCTGCATTCCCAAGCATACGCCGAAAATGGAAATCGTTGATGCGTAATTTTTTATTAATTCTTTCATAATGCCGGCGTCTTCGGGCAATCCGGGTCCGGGCGATAAAATAATTTTATTGTAACGAACAACTTCTTTTGGCGAAATTTCATCGTTTCGATACACATCGACCGAACGTTGGGCAATTTTTTCGACATAATGAACTAAATTGTATGTGAACGAATCGTAGTTGTCTATAATGAGAATACGCACTTTGTAATGGATTTTAATAGAATTTGTGAGTTCACTTTAAAAAGTTATAAAGTAGAAAGTCAATAAAGTTATAATACTGAAAATAAGGACTTTAACCTAAATCCATATTTTTACATAAATTACTGTTTATCAATAACATATACTTTTCACTTTCAAATTTTATTCTTTTTTATACTTGGCTCATTTGTAAACCGTAAAATAACTAAAAATTGATGTTTGTCCCCAAATATACACAAATTTGAATCAATAAAATGATTTTAAAAATATTATATTTGTTTTTTCAAAAAATCACCCAAATAAAATACTTTTCGTTTTTTATCGTTCTGTGTTAGTTTGAATATTATCAACACATCATTATTATTATTAAAATTTCACTATGCGTCTCTATCAAAAGTTCAAAGCGACAATATTCGTATTTATCTCTCTGATAATTTCATTGTCGGCACAATCTCAAACGGGCGGAAATGGAGTTTACAAGTTTTTGGAACTCACAAATTCGGCACGTGTTGCGGGTTTAGGTGGTATCAATGTTTCGTTGAACGATGCCGATTTGAATTTAACATTCCATAATCCGGCAATCTTGAATGAAGACATGGACAATCACTTCATTCTCAACTACATTTCCTACTTTGCCGACATCAAATACGGCTATTCCGGTTATGCGATGAATTTGAATAAATATGGCTCATTTTCGGCAGGAATACATTATGTTGATTACGGGAAATTTATCGCTGCCGATGAAACAGGTCAAATTACAGGCGACTTTAAAGCTTCCGAATATGCTTTCAATTTGATATGGTCGAAAAAATTGACCGCCAAATTAACAGCCGGAGTGAACATAAAACCCGTAATTTCTCAGTTAGAAACCTATAAATCGTTTGGAATTGCAAGCGATTTGGGTTTAAATTATTTCGACCGCGAAAAACAACTTTCAGCAGGTTTGACGGTTAAAAATATCGGAACACAAATAACACCATACTATCCGGGACATTACGAAAAATTACCCTTCGATTTACAAGTCGGATTATCAAAAAAAACGGCTCATGCCCCGTTTCGCATTCATCTTACGGCACATCACTTGTACAAATGGAATTTATTGTATGAAATACCAAGCGAAAGTACATCGCCCATTGCGGATAAAAGTCAGAACGGCACAAAATTAAGTCGATTTTTGGATAACGGTATGCGACATTTAATAGTTGGAGTAGAACTCGTTCCGTTTAAATCATTTTATGTTTCGGCAGCCTACAATCATAAAATGAGAAAAGAATTGAGCCTGCTCGATTCCGGCGGTGCCACAGGTTTTTCGTGGGGTTTTGGTTTAAAATTAAAGCGATTTTCGCTCAGCTACGGGCGGGCAATTTATCATGCCGCAGGAGCCTCCAATCATTTTTCTTTGAGCCTTTTTATTAACGAACTCTCTAAAAAATCAGTTGCAAAAATACAACCATGACATTAAAAAAAATCACCATCGCCGTTGACGGACATTCTTCGTGCGGGAAAAGTACCTTGGCAAAAGCCATTGCAACACATTTCGCATACAAATATATTGATTCCGGTGCCATGTATCGTGCTGTAACACTTTACGCAATTCAAAATCAACTCATTGATTCCAAAGATATTAAAAAAGATATTTTAGAAAATGATTTGAACCTGAATAAAATCATTATTGATTTTAAATACAACGAAACAAAAAAAAAATCGGACACATACCTGAACGGACACTGTGTTGAAAATGAGATTCGCAGCATTGAAGTTTCAAATTTTGTGAGTTTGATTGCCGAGCTTAAATTTGTACGACAAAAAATGGTTGCATTGCAACAAGGCATGGGCAAAGATGGCGGTATTGTAATGGACGGACGGGACATTGGAACAGTTGTTTTTCCCAATGCAGAACTCAAAATATTTCTCACTGCCCAAGTCGAAATACGTGCCGAAAGACGCTTTAAAGAATTGATTGCCAAAGGCGACCAAGTCAGCTTTCAGGAAATCCTCAACAATCTGACAACACGCGACCGTATCGACAGTACACGAGAAGAAAGTCCTTTAATACAAAGCAAAGACGCTGTTGTAATAGATAACAGTCGTTACACAATTGAAGAACAAAATTTGATTGCCTTTCAATTGGTCGAAAAATGTCTTTAATCCAACCGGAAACACATGGATTTTGAACCCGATTCAAAACGAGAAATAACCTTAGATGTCGGCAAAGTGAGCATTCAGACACTTGGATATTCAATTTTGGGCGGCATTATATTGAGCATTCCGTTTTTTGTTATTTGGAGCGATACATTCAAATTTTCATACATTTTCAGGTCGATGATGAATTGGCAATTTACTGTTGCAATTATTTTAGGTATTCCGATACACGAATTGCTTCACGGATTATTTTTTTCGATATTTGCCCCATCAGGCTTTCGTTCCGTAAAATTCGGCGTGATGTGGGAATACATGTCGCCCTACTGTACATGTACCAAAGCATTGAAACTCCGCTATTATCTGATTGCGGCAGCTGCACCCGGTGTTATTTTAGGAATTTTACCATTAACGCTCGCCTTTATTATCGGACGTTTCGATTTTTTTGCCTTCGGCATTATCTACATTATGGGTGCAGGTGCCGATTTTATGATGATTTGGATATTGCGAAACGAAAAAAAAGACAAATATGTTCTCGACCATGCTACCAAAGCAGGTTGTTGGATTTACGATAAATGATGTGATGATTTGATGAGGTGATGTGATGTAGGATATAAAAAATTACCTAAAAAAAGATAAATAACACGTTTTCAGTACAAATTAAATAATCGAAACGTAAAAAAAATAAACGTATGATAGAATTAACCCGCGAATTTTTACACCGACTGCCGAAAGCCGAGTTGCATTGCCATCTCGACGGTTCGATGCGTGTAGAAACAATCATCGAATTGGCAAAAGAACAAAACGTAGAACTTCCCGAAACAGAGCCGGTTAGCTTGAAAAAATACCTCGAAGCCGGACCCGATTGTAAAAGTCTCGAAGATTATTTGAAACCTTTTGCGGTAACTTGCTCAGTTTTACAAACCAAAGATTCCTTAACCCGTGCAACCTACGAATTAGCCGAAGATTGTGCAAACGAAAATATACGGTATCTTGAAATTCGATTTTCACCGATTTTACACATCGAAAAAGATTTGAAATTAACAGAAGTAGTTGATGCTGTGATTAAAGGAAAAATTGAAGCCGAAAAAAAATTCGACATCATTATCGGCATAATTATTTGCGGTTTGAGGCACTACGCTCCTCAAACAACACTCACACTTGCCGAATTATGTGTCGCCTATAAAAACAGAGGAATTGTCGGCTTCGATTTAGCCGGAGCCGAAGAAAATTTTCCTGCAAAAGACCATAAAGAAGCATTTTATCTGATTGTGAGCAACAATATCAACACAACAGTTCATGCAGGCGAAGCTTACGGACCCGAATCCATTCATCAGGCGTTGCACTCTATCAGTGCAAACCGCATCGGACACGGAACCCGGCTTCGCGAAAACGGCGATTTACTCAATTATGTGAACGACCATCGCATTCCACTCGAAATTTGCGTTTCTTCGAACGTTCAAACAAAATCCGTTAAAAATTTTGAAAATCACCCATTAAAATTTTACTTCGACTACGGTTTGCGTGTTACGCTGAATACCGATAATCGATTGATTTCCGGCACCGATTTAACATCGGAATATCTTTTGGCTGTTGAACGGTTCAAATTCACCCCAGACGAGATTAAATACCTTATTATCAATGGTTTCAAATCCGCTTTTTTGCCTTTAAACGAAAAAGTAAAACTAATCCATCGTGTTTCAGACGAATTGGAAGCTTTAGGCATGTATGTTCGGAAAGATTACATCTAAGTAATGGTTAATTGTTAATGATTAATGAAGTAATAATTTGATTTTGATAAGAATACGGACATTATATAATAAAAATAAATCCGGAGGATTACTTAAATAAAAAAGCTGCCCAAATGGACAGCTTCTTTTTTGCAAATTACTGAATTTCGATTTCCCGTGTGGGTTTTACGATGCTTTCGTCTTTTTTCTTGACAGATATTTTTAATATTCCGTCTTCTGTTTTTGCCGAAATACTTTCTTTATCGGCACTTTCGGGCAAAGTAAACGACCGTGAAAATGAGGTGTACGAAAATTCCTTTTTAGTGCATTTTTCCGATTCGTCCGATTTTTGTTCCGATTTTTCTGCCGAAATACTCAATACATCGTTGTTCAGCTGAATTTTATAATCTTCTTTTTTCAAACCCGGAGCCGCCAATTCAATTCTGAACGAAACATCGGTTTCAAAAATATTAACTCGCGGCACCACAGAGGTGTTCAATTTTCCAAATTGAGGCATTTCGCTCGGAAAAAAATCTTCTAACCAATCCGGTAAAAACGGCGAATTGATGTTTCTTTTGATTAGTGTCATAACTTGTTTCCTCCTGTAATTTTAAATTGTTATTAAATATTTTTTTGTTTTCAATATCAAAAATATCAAACAATATTCCGGGGCAAAAAAGAGGAAATTTTTACATATTTCGATAAAATAACACGTCAAATTGGCATTTTTCAGATTTTATGTATGACACAATGTCTTATTTTCGAGTAATTCGATACCAAATCATGGTCGAACGTATCAGTTCGGCTAAAATTATCGGCAAAATTGCAGAATCTAAACCTTGTGGACAGAACGGAAGAAAAATAAGACCTAAAACGGCTAAAAATGCAGATATTCCAAAATAATATCGAATGAATGTTATTCTTTTCCGGCGAACAAGGAAGAATGCCATAATGAAATGCGTTGGAAGTGCCCATATCAAATTCCAATTGTTTACAACAGTTGTGTGTTCGGTGGCTGTCCACAAAATAAGAATGACAATACCCACAAGTCCGGTGAAGAAAAACAAGAGCGAATCGATTACGAAATACGTTTTACGACTGCGAAATTCAAAGAGCGAAAATAAAACAACAATCAATAAAAAACCGTAAAACAACAGTTGCGGCGTGAGTGGGAAAGCCTTTATAATATTTTCTTTTTCAGGCTTATAAACAAAAATTTCGGAAATAACCAATGGTTTTTCGATGCCGTTTTCCATTACTTTTGAAGCTCCCACTACCCGATTGAGATAATCGGGCAAAAAAGTCGATTCTTCGACCGTTGCAATCCTGTCGGTAGGCATTCCGAGCCCGAGGTTGATACCGAAACGCCCCCATTGCCGTTCGACCAAATATGGCTGAATTAAATCTCGAAAACTTGCATTTGGGGGAAGCGTAACAGTTCCTAACTTCAATTCATCGCCCAAAGCATCTCTCACAACGTCTTTGATTCGGGTGGCACAATTATCGAAAAAGAAATCGTAGCGATAGAATTTATTTTCGGGGCGTGCATTGTTTTGTAAAAAACCAAATATTTTTTGTTTCTGATTTGCCGTCAAATTCAAAACCTGTGCCTTTACCCAACGTTGCTGATTTGAATATTCGATAATAAAATATCGAAACGGAACAACACTCAACATATAATCGAGCCGTCCGCCCATAAATTTGAGGTAAAAATTCGGCGTATCAAAATCGAAAGTTCCGTAATTATAGACCAAGTCAATTCCTGTTTCTTTGTCGTTGATGCGAATTGCCGAATGCCCGAAAGCGGAGTACAATTCTTCGCCCGGAGCACATGTAATGATGCTAATCTCTACATTTTCGGACAGATTTTGTGCCGAAAGTTTCAGCAAACTCAAAACCAAAATTACGAGAATGAAAAGTGTTTTCTTCATTATAATCTATTTTTTGAAGGCGAAAGTAAATAAAAATTTCGACCTACTTGAAAAATGAACCGGAAAGGTTTAATTTTGGACGATGAATTTTTTAGCACATATTTATCTTTCCGGTTCGGACAGCCAAATACAAGTCGGTAATTTTATCGGCGATTGGGTTAAAGGTCGTGCTTACGAAAAATATCCCGAAAAAATAAAAAAAGGAATTATCTTGCATCGCTCCATCGATTCATTTACCGATACACATAGTGTTTATCGGCGTTCGAGAGCAATTACGGCACAAGTTTACGGCAAATATGCAGGTGTTGTTACGGATATTTTTTACGATCATTTTATGGCTGTTTTGTGGCACCAATTCAGCGATATGAATTTGAATGATTTTTCACAAAATTTTTATACTGTTTTATATCAACATAATGAACTTTTGCCGCCGCAGGTACAAAAATTTCTGCCTTTTTTTAAAGCATCGAACCGCCTGTTATCTTATCAAACAGAAAATGGGATAAAAATTGCGGTCGAAATCATGTCGCAAAGAACGTCCCTCCCCGATTTTACCGAAAAAGCAATGATTTTATTACGGGAAAATTATGACGATTATAAAAATGATTTCCGATTGTTTTTCCCGGAAATAATAAAATATTGTCAGATAAAATTAAACGAATTGTAACCTTATCAAAAAGAAAAATTTTATTCGCTCTATATTTATATTAATCTAATCACTCAAAAATGACAAGAACTTATATCCCCGAAAAACAACAAATTACTACTTGGAACGATGTTGAACCTTTTCTCGAAAATTTAAAGACACGAGAAATTCACTCTTCCGAAGAACTCCTGAAATGGTGGCACGACCGTAGTGAAACAGAATCTTTTTTGGAAGAAAATTTGGCATGGCGTTATATCAAAATGAGTTGCGATACCGAAAATAAAGAACTGTCCGAGAGTTTTAATTTTTTTATCGCCGAAATAGAGCCAAAAGTTGCAGAATATAACGATGTTTTGGATAAAAAACTCATCGAATCGCCGTTTTTGGATTCTTTGGATAAAAAGAAATATTTTGTTCCCATTCGTTCCCGCAAACGGCAAATTGAACTCTTTCGCAAAGAAAACATACCTATTTTTGCCGAATTGCAACAAAAAGAACAAGAATACGGAAGCATTGCCGGTGCCATGACCGTTGTTTTTCGCAGCGAAGAAATGACTTTGCCCAAAGCCGGAAATTTTTTTAAAGACACAAACCGGGAAACTCGCAAAGAAATTTTTGAGTTGATAAACAATCGCCGCTTACAGGATTCCGAAAAACTCAACAATTTGATGACAACTCTGATTGCCATGCGACAAAAAATTGCAGCAAACGCCGGTTTTTCAAATTACAGAGACTATAAACATCAAGCACTTAATCGCTTCGACTACACCGTAGAAGATTGTTTCCGGTTTCACGAATCGGTGAAAGAATGCGTGGTTCCGATAAATGCCGAAATTTTAGAAAAACGATGCCATACACTCGCATATTCGAGCCTCAAACCCTACGATACCGAAGTCGATGAACATTTGCTTCCGCCCTTCAAAGCCTTTGAAACCGGTGAAGAATTGCTCACAAAAACCATTGCCGTTTTCGATAAAATAAATCCTTTGTACGGCGATTTCCTTCGTACCATGCGCAACGGCGGGTTCCTCGATTTGGATTCGCGTAAAGGGAAAGCTCCGGGCGGCTACAATTATCCGCTCTACGAAAGCAATATCCCATTCATTTTCACCAATGCCACCGGCAATTTGAGAGATGTTGAAACCATTATGCACGAAGGCGGACACGCTGTTCATTCGTTTCTGAGCAGCAATTTGGAATTGGTCGATTTCAAAAATCTTCCTTCCGAAGTTGCCGAATTGGCTTCGATGTCGATGGAATTGATTTCGATGGAAAATATGCGAGACTTTTTCGATTCAGAAAACGAGTATCGCCGAGCCAAAAAACATCAATTGGAAGGCGTTCTCAACACATTGCCATGGATTGCAGCTGTCGATAAATTTCAACATCTCTTGTATCTGAATCCGAATCATTCGACCGAAGAACGCGAACAAATGTGGGCAAAAACATGGTCGGAATTTAACGGAAGTGTTATAGATTGGACAGGATACGAAAATTTTTACAAAAATACATGGCAAAAACAGTTGCACATCTTCGAAATACCGTTTTATTATATCGAATACGGATTTGCTCAACTTGGTGCAATTGCAGTATGGCGTAATTACAAAATAAATCCGGAAAAAGCTTTATCGAATTACGAAAACGCTCTGAAATTGGGCTACTCCGCTCCTATTCCCGAAATTTACAAAACCGCCGGCATCGAATTTAATTTCAGCAAAAATTATATTGCCGATTTAATGGATTTTGTAAAACAAGAATTGCTGAAAATTTAAAAAAATCACTTTTTTACGAACTGCTATCTCTATGCCAAGCAAAGAAATTATCAAAGAAATTGACAATTTAAAAAATCTTCTTCAAAAGGAAAAAGAAGAAGATTTGTATCAATTTCAACTTAAAATTTCCGGCACTTCAATATCAGACCGCCGCAAAGAAGGCATTTGCTGGTATCCTGTGAAAACCGAGCGAACAACGTTTGATATGGGCGAACGTTTGCTTGTTCGCATTTCTCGCCCAAAAGAACATACACACGCCCATTTTTTTCAGTCGGGCAAATTAGTCAGCCTGTTTTCAAACACCGAAAATGAGATGCAAGATGCAGTTACCGGTGTAATCAATCAATTGAGAGACAACGAAATGATTATCACCCTAAACAGCGATGAAATTCCGGATTGGCTTTCGGATAAAAATTTGGGTGTGCAATTGTTGTTCGATGAAAATTCATACCGTGAAATGGAATTTGCCCTCAAATATCTGTCGGAAAATGCCGTGGGGCGTGTCGGAGAACTTCTCAATATCCTGCTCGGAACAGGCGAAGCACGATTTTACAAAGAAAACGACACAATTCTTCCGTGGCTTAACGAAAGTCAGAATAATGCCTTAAATTTGGTTTTAAGTGCTTTGGATACTGCCATTATTCACGGTCCGCCCGGAACCGGAAAAACCACAACAATTATTCAGGCGATTCTGCAAACCTTGAAAAAAGAACGCCAAATATTAGTCTGTGCACCAAGCAATGCAGCAGTCGATTTATTGGTCGAAAAATTAGATATTCAGGGTGTTGATGTTGTCAGAATCGGACACCCGGCAAGGGTTACAGAAAATATTTTACGCCACACTCTCGATGCCCGCATTACACAGCATCACTACTACAAAGATTTAAAATCGGCACGAAAACAATCGCAGGAATATTTCAACTTAGCATACAAATACAAACGCAATTTCGGACAGGAAGAGCGAGAACAGCGTCGATTGTTAATTTCGGAAGCCCACAAACTGAAAAAAGAAGCAGCACAACTCGAATTTTTTATCGCGAACGATATTGTCGAAAATGCCCAAGTTATTGCCTGCACATTGGTAGGAGCAGCAAATCAATCTTTGAAAGGCAAACGATTTAAAACTGTTTTTATTGACGAAGCCGCTCAGTCGTTGGAACCTGCAGCGTGGATTCCAATTATAAAATCGGAACGAATTATTTTTGCCGGCGACCACCACCAATTGCCGCCAACGGTAAAATCCTTTGCAGCCGCAAAAGGCGGTTTGGAAATTACTCTTTTCGAGAAAGCCATTCAGCGAAATACTGCCGATGTGATGCTGGCTGAACAATATCGCATGAACAGCCAAATTATGGCATTTTCGAGTCGATATTTTTACAACAACAAACTAACTGCCAACGCAAAAGTTGCCGATTGGAAAATTTTTGGAGAAGATATGCCGATAGAATTTATTGATACCGCCGGTTGCGGATTCGGCGAGCAATCCAACGGAGAAACAAAAAGTCGGTACAACCCGGAAGAGGCAGATTTGTTGAAAAAACATCTAACACACTACCTAAATCAACTCGAATATAACGGACAAATCGAAAAAATTGAAAACATCGGAATCATTTCGCCGTACAGTGCACAAACAGTTCTTTTAAAATCTTTGCTGGCGGAAGACGAATTATTTTCGGACGATATTCGTTCAAAAATGTCAATCAACACCGTCGATTCATTTCAGGGACAGGAACGCGACATCATCTACATTAGCTTGGTACGCTCGAACGAAAAATCGGAAATCGGTTTTTTGGCAGATATTCGCCGCATGAATGTTGCCATGACCAGAGCACGAAAAAAATTGGTCGTTGTAGGCGACAGCGGAACAATTTGCAACAACTCGTTTTACCAACAATTTGTCGATTATTGTACTTCGATAAACGCCTACAAAAGCGGCTTTGAATATTTATACTGAAAATTAGAAAATGTGAAAATTTGGGAATGTGAAAATGTGTAGAAGTTCAAGCAAATTCCTATTTTTTTAATGTTCACTCTATATAAACAAAGGTTATATGCAAATATAAAAAATGTTGTTTTGGATATTATAATGACTTAAAAGTATAACTATTGGTTATTAGAATAAAAAATCAAAACAGATCAATTCATAAGGTTTCATTTTTTTTTGTTAGGCATATGATTATCTATTTGTTATTCAATTAATTACGCAAGATTTCAATTTCATCAACTGATAATTCTGTATATTCTGAAATTGTATCACTACTTTCCCCTTTGATAATCATTATTTTTGCTAATTCAATTCGTTGCTGTTTTAATTCAAATTCTTTTTGTTTGTCTGCTTCTTGCAGTTGTTTGCCTGCTTCTTGCAGTTGTTTGTCTGCTTCTTGCAGTTGTTTTTCAGCTTCTTGCAGTTGTTTTTCAGCTTCTTGCAGTTGTTTTTCAGCTTCTTGCAGTTGTTTTTCAGCTTTTTGTTTTTCCCATTCAATTTCCCAAGCAATTGTTTGAGCAATACTTGCATTTGAACTTAAAATATCCAAATAATTATTATATTCTGCCAATTGTGCAGGAGTCATTGATATTGTTTTGAGTTTTTCTCGTGCTTCTTGTAATCCTTTGGCTTTAAATTCATCTTTTATCTCGCTGTTTTTAAAGAAATATATCCATTCGTCAATTGTATTTTTTGCAACATCATCAAATTGGTTTACACGAATTAAATAATGAAATGGAAAAATATCTGAAACAGTTTCTTTATTGAATAATGCTTTTTGTTCGTCTGATAATTCAAATATATCATGTTGATTTACACCTTCAAATTTTGTAAGTCCTTTATACAGATAATCCTTACCTTGTCCAAAGTTAAAATAAATAATACTAATAGTAATCACTTTTTTTACCATTGCATAAGGGGAACCTTCTTTCATATATTCAGTTATTGCTTTTGAAGTACCAAATAATACTCTGAAAAGATAGTCAAGTTCTCTCGTATTTTGAATTTCTACAATTATTATTTCGCCTTTTGTGTTTTCTATCAGAATATCAACTCGATTACTTTTGTCGTCCTGAGTTTCTTTATTTCCTTCTTCGGATATAAGAGATTTTATTTTAACATCTTCTTGAAATAATTCCGACAAAAAACCTTCTAAAATTCCAAAATTTGCTTTACTGCGAAGAATTTTTTTTGCAGCCCAATCGAATCTAATATGTGATTTTGTTGAAGTTAACATCTTATTTATCATTAAATTTATTATTAAAGCAAATTTACGATTATTTAACCGGTTTTCAAATTTTCGTCAAGTAATGTTTTACGAATCATTGATTGTATAACATAGATGTGAAAATGTGAAAATTAAAACATTTAGAAATTAAAAAAACACCATAGTCGTTCCTTTTGTATCACAACTTATTTATATATTTGCCAAATTATTGTAAATCTAAAATAATAATCAAGTGGACTTATTTAAAAAATTACAAATTGGTGACACCGACCTTGGAAAATACCAAAAAGTGGGTCACGGATATTATACTTTTCCTAAATTGGAAGGCGAAATTAACCCGATAATGAAATTTCAGGGCAACGATGTGTTGGTTTGGAGTTTGAACAACTATCTGGGTTTGGCAAACCACCCGGAAGTTCGCAAAGCTGATGCCGATGCGGCAGCAAAATACGGCATGGCATATCCGATGGGTGCCCGAATGATGAGCGGACAAACCGTTTTTCACGAAGAATTGGAACAAAAATTAGCCGATTTCGTTGGCAAAGAACGCGGATATTTGCTCAATTACGGCTATCAAGGAATTGTTTCGATAATTGATGCCGTACTGAACCGAAACGATGTTATAGTTTACGATTCCGATTCTCATGCCAGTATTTTGGACGGTTGCCGCCTGCACATGGGAAAACGTTTTGTCTATAAACACAACGACATGAGCAGTTTGGAAAAACAACTCCAACACGCAACAAAATTTGCCGAAACAACAGGCGGCGGAATTTTGGTTATCACCGAAGGCGTTTTTGGTATGGAAGGCGATTTGGGAAATTTAAAAGGTATTACCGACCTCAAAGACCGATTCGATTTTCGACTTTTAGTTGATGATGCTCACGGATTTGGCACTATGGGAAAAACCGGAGCCGGAACGGGCGAACATTTCGGCGTTCAGGATAAGGTGGATTTATATTTCTCAACTTTTGCCAAATCGATGGCAGGAATTGGTGCTTTTGTAGCAGCCGAAACCTATGTTATTGACTATTTACAATATACAATGCGTTCTCAAATTTTCGCAAAATCCTTGCCAATGCCAATGGTTATCGGAGCTTTGAAACGATTGGAACTCTTGAAAACCAAACCCGAATTACGCGAAAAACTTTGGAATGTTGTAAATACCTTACAAAACGGTTTGAAGGCAAAAGGCTTCGACTTGGGCGTGAGCGAATCGCCGGTTACACCTGTATTTTTCAATGGAAATGTGGCAATGGTAACTAATATTATGAAAGATTTACGCAGCAATTATAAAATTTTCTGCTCGGCGGTTATATATCCGGTTATTCCGAAAGGGAAAATCATGCTTCGTATCATTCCAACAGCCGACCACACAATAGAACACGTTGAAAGAACAATAAAAGCATTTTCGGAAGTTGCCGAAAAACTTGCCAACGGTATTTATACTGCCGATGAAGTTACGGCTGCAAATTAATGATAAGTAATGGTTAATGGTTAATAAAGTAATAAATTGATTTTTAAAAGAATACGGACATTATAATATACAAATAAATCTGTCTTATTACTTATAAAAAAAAGAAAAACCCGAGTTCATGCTCGGGTTTTTCTTTTTATAACTTTTTTATCGAATTAACAACTTGTACCCCAATCAACTCATCATACGAATTTCCGGGATTTCGATAATAGACAAATATCAAATAATTGTTTTCGGTTTCGTAGTGGCTTCCTTGTGTTAAAGTATTATCGGACAAGTGGTTTATACTTTTTGCAAAAACATATTCATAATTATAATAACCTTGTTTGAGCAGCAATCGCAAGGAGTACGATTTCGTCTTTTCGTTGTACTCCATGCGGGTTTCGTCCGATAAGCGAAAATCGGTAAACGCACCCGAAACATAAAAATCGCCGGTTTCCAAAGGCTTATCGAAAATCAAATTAAAATCTACATAGACATAATCGGCTTCCAAATCCGGATTGTCCACCCTTTCGGCAGTTATCAAACGTTCGCCGTTCAAATCGGGGTGATATGAATACGGAAAATAGGATTCGTCTTTATGCGAAATCAACTTAAAAGTATAATAAGGCGATTCAAATTCAATGGAAGAGATTGGTTCAACAGCATTTTCGTGGTCTTTGCTGTTAAAATAATGAAATTCGTTGCCTCCGGGAAAATTTAAAATTCGAGGATTGTTAAAAATCAATTGGAAATTTTGGACAAAATTGGGGCGAATATTTTCTAAGATATAATCAGGTCGCCCATTTTGAGAGATGTACATCGAAACACGTTCTGCCGCACCTTCTTTAAAAGTATTAACGGTCATCGTTATTTCCTGATTTGTTTGTATCATAGCAACCAAAGTCGATTGCTTAACTTGTGCATCGACCGTTGCTTTGGAATCGACAATCCAAAAACGGCGTGTAATGAGCGGTTTATCAATATCATTATCTTCATAAACAACTAAAAGATAATTTCCGGACAGTATTGGTTGTGCATCATCGTTTGGAAACACCAATTCATAATGATTATAAGGAATCAAGGTGTTGAACGAAAATTGATAATCGTTGATTGGATTTTCGGCAAATCCTTTTAAATATTCGATTGGCAGGAGATTCGATGGTGTCCAATCCGAATTGCAATGAATCAGAGTGTAATAAAGAGACTTGGTGTCAGCGGACAGGTCATCGAATTTGAGTTGTAATTGCTCGTTGGTATTCAGATTGATGACCGGATAATTGAAATCGGTTTCGTTGCGATGAAAAATAACGGTTTTGATGTTTTGGTCGTAAACCGCATTTTCGCAGCGAAAGTTGGTTTGCGATATGATTTCACCAGTCGGAAATATCAAAAAGAATAAAATACTAAAAATACGAATCTGATTCATTGGTAATTTGGTTTAAATTGATGCGATTTGAAAGTTGATAAACGTGAAATTCCGCGAAAAAGTTTAATTTCCGAAGAATAATTCAACGAAAACCTGCTAAAAAAAATCCATCGACATTAGTGGTGGATTTTTGTTAATTTTATTCAAACATCAATTTATAGGGTCTTTCAATGAGTTCGGCAAGTTCTTCGATACCAACGTTGCGGCTTCGGCGCGAATATTCTTTGCCTCCAAAAAACAGAAGAATTGTTGGGACTGTGAACACCGAGTTTTGTCCTGCGATTTCGGCTTGTTTGCGTACATCAACATAAAACATTTTCATGAGCGGAAATTTTTTCTTAATTAATTCTGCTACTTTGGGTTTTAAAACCTTGCAAACATTGCATTCATCGTGCGAAAAATAGAAAAGAATTCCTGCGTTCTCATCTATCAAATTTGCAAATTCTTCTGTTCCGTTAATCGACTCGTTTATATTCATCTTTTGTCATTTTAATTTTTTGATACTAAATTTCAATTATTTTGCTCTAAACTCGGCGGTTTGCTCAAAAACATTTTTCAAAATATCTTGCTCAATTTTATCGAAAACCAATTCTCGTCGTGAAAAAACTTTTTCGGCGGTTTCAAAAGCCTTTGGTATTGAATATGTTGTGAATCCGGCAGCTCCGCCCCACGAAAACGAAGGAACGAAATTACGCGGAAATCCATCGCCGAAAATATTTGCACTCACTCCCACCACGGTTCCTGTGTTAAACATGGTATTAATGCCGCATTTTGAATGGTCGCCCATGATAAGTCCGCAAAATTGCAAGCCGGTGTTTACAAATCCTTTCTTTTTGTAATTCCATAATTTGACATCGGCATAATTATTTTTCAGATTTGAATTGTTGCTGTCGGCACCGATATTGCACCATTCGCCCAAAACGGAATTGCCCAAAAATCCGTCATGTCCTTTGTTTGAATATCCGAAAATGACAGAATTATTGATTTCGCCACCTACTTTGGAATGCGGACCGACAACCGTGGGACCGTAGATTTTAGCACCCATTTTCACTGCACTGTGCGTTCCCAGAGCAAACGAGCCGCGTATCAAAGCACCTTCCATTATTTCGGCATCTTTTCCGATGTAAATAAAACCTTCGCCCGGATTGAGTGTGGCAAATTCAACTTTTGCACCTTTTTCCAGAAAAATACGTTCGGGATTCAGGGTGTTCACTGTTTTGCTCAAAGGTTCTGATTTTCGGTCTTTGGTTATCAAGCTAAAATCGTGTTCTATCTCTCTGCCTGCCGTACTGAACAGTTCCCAAATATCTGAAATTTTATCGAAAGTCGATTGTACTTCACGAATTTTGTATCCTTCTTGTGAATCGGGCTGAAATTCTTCGATTTTATGCTCAGCGATAAGTGCTGCGACAATCAAATTGCCGGACACCAGAGCTTCTCCTTTTTTTAACGAAAATATTTCTGCTGTTAATTTGGCATTCGGGATAATCCGTGCGTTTATCATCAAATTATTAAGTGTGATAACTGTCGGATATTTAATTTTCAGATAATTTTGTGTTAAATGAGAAACGTGGCTTTTAAGGTACCATTCCCATTTTTTGGTAAGTGTTAAAATCCCCAATCGCAATTCGGCAACGGGACGTGTAAAAGTGAGGGGCAAAAAATTATCGCGAAATTGGTCATCGAAAAGTATTGGATTCATAGCAATAAAATTCTAAATTAAGAGAAAAATATGTAAAAAAATTTTTTTTTCATGAAACCATTAAATTACATTTTAAAATTCAAAATAAAGAATAAAATTTCATTATTTTACAAAGAAAAAAAGACTCTGCTGCCAGAGTCTTCCATGTTACTATTTAATATGAAGAAAAAATTATTCGTTCGGTTTTGTCAAATGCTGAGAATAGCGTTTTTTGAATTTGTCGATACGACCGGCACTGTCCACCAATTTCATTTTTCCGGTGAAATAAGGGTGTGATGTGTTGGAAATTTCAATTTTTACCAAAGGATATGTAGTACCGTCGATTTCAATATCTTCTTTTGTATTAACGGTTGATTTTGTGATGAAAGTATGACCGTTCGACATATCTTTAAATGCTACGAGACGATAATTTTCGGGGTGAATTCCTTTTTTCATTGCTTTATCTTTATTTTATGTGATATTCCAAAATTTTTCATATAGTTTCGGACTGCAAATTTAGCTGTCTTTCTGAAATTTGCAAAAAATTTTTCAACATTTTTATATATATTTTACAAACACCTGATTTGCAGCAAAGATATGAATTATAAACGACTTATTTTTGGAGAATGGCAGAAAAAAAAATCAATGTCGTTTGATTATGAAATGTATTTGCTGTTCGGCTTAGGCTCTGCCTAAGTCGATTTATCATGACAAGCTCTGCCTGTCTGTCAAAGCAAGGCAGAGCCTTGCAAAATATGCCCGACTGAGGCAGAGCCTCAGCCGAACACATGCTTAACTGAACGACATTGGAAAAAAACTCAATTCCGTATTTTTTTTTTATTATTAATTGCAATACGATTTATTA
>DYMH01000100.1:11076-13629 GCA_020721645.1 Draconibacterium orientale | reverse complement strand
ATTTGATAATTGTTAATTGTTAATTGACAATTGATAATTGATAATTGATAATTGACAATTGATAATTGAAAATTGATAATGAATTATTCCGTACCATTACTTTAATTTATCGGCTTTAAATTCAGCTCAAATATAAATATTTTTTACGAAGATATTAATATTCCTACAAAAAATAGCTATTTAACCTGATATTAAAAGAAAAAGTCCGTAGAACTATTCAACGGACTTACAACTTGTAACTTGATACTTGAAACTTGATACTTGATACTTATTTACGTATTCATACCTCCGCAAACATTAATTACTTGCCCGCTGACGTATGATGACAAATCGGAAGCTAAGAAAAGGCATACATCGGCAACGTCATCGGGTGTTCCGCCGCGTTTGAGAGGTATTGTTTTAATCCACTCTTCTTTAACTTTTTCGTCTAATTTTCCGGTCATTTCGGTAATAATGAAGCCGGGGGCAATGGCATTGCTGCGAATATTTCGCGAACCGAGTTCTTTTGCTATGGATTTTGTAAAGCCGATAATTCCGGCTTTTGATGCGGAATAATTTGATTGTCCGGCATTTCCGCTCACTCCCACTACGGAACTCATGTTGATAATGGAGCCTGATTTTTGTTTCAACATGGTACCCTGAACGGCTTTTGTCATGTTAAAAACAGATTTCAGGTTCACTTTCAAAACCAAATCCCATTGGTCTTCGGTCATTCGCATAAGCAGTGTGTCGCGTGTTATTCCGGCATTGTTTATCAGCACGTCAATACGCCCAAAATCTTTTACAATTTGCTCAACAACTGTTGCCGAAGCTTCAAAATTACTTGCATCGGCAGCATATATTTTGGCTTTTACGCCAAAAGACTGAAGTTCTTTTTCAAGAGTTGCTGTATCATCGTTCAACACTAAATCGGTGAGTGCCAAATTTGCACCTTCTTTGGCAAAACGGAGAGCAATTCCCTTACCTATTCCGCGGGCTGCTCCGGTAATCAAAGCGGTTTTTCCTTCTAAAAGTTTCATAAATTTGTTATTTTGTAGTTAATATCCGGCAGTGAGTAGTAGTTTGTAAAATGAGCGTGTGATTTGATACTTGTGCCAAATTAAAAACAAAAGTAAATATTTTCAATTATGTTGCAAAACAGTGTGTGAGTTTTCAAAAAAAAAAATATCTTTGCTGACTTTTTTGCCACTTTAGCTCAGCGGTAGAGCAGCTGTTTCGTAAACAGCAGGTCGTGAGTTCAAATCTCATGAGTGGCTCAAAATTATCTTACAATACACAGGCAATCAAGCATTTATAAAACTTATATCTTAATTTGTAGATAGTTTTGTAGGTGCTTTTTTTATTTCGAATCCGCTCAACGGTTGCATCTTGTTAGTTCTTCATGCAGTTGTGTTTTACTTTATTGATTTAAAAACTCATCTTACGCAGACATTTTTGTCTGCGTAAAATGATAGTAAATAAGGACTGCCAAAAATGGCAGTCCTTTTGCTTTGCAGGAAGTAATATTTGTGGATTTTGAGAGCCTTGAATATTAAATATCAGATTAAAGATATTCCTTTCTGCAAAACACAAAAAAAACAATTAATTTTGTAAGTTAAACTCATCATTACACCAAATTTATATGTCGAAAAAACGAATTTTATTTATTATCAATCCATTTTCCGGAATCGGAAAGCAAAAGAAATTGGAATCTCTGATTTCTGAAAAATTAGATAAAATGAAATTCAAATCGGAAATTATTTATACCGAATTTGCCGGTCATGCCACAGAAATTACGGAACGGGAAAAACAAAATTTCGACATCATTGCCATTGTAGGCGGCGATGGCTCCATTAACGAAGTAGCGCAAAAACTTGTTCACAGCGATACCATTTTGGGCGTAATTCCGGCGGGTTCGGGAAACGGATTTGCCCGGCATTTCGGATTTCCGGCACGCCCGTCCAAAGCCATTGAAGTTATTAATCAACTCAAAATCAAAACGATAGATACTGTAAAATTGAACAAAAAGATATTTGTCAATGTTGCCGGATTGGGATACGATGCCGAAATGGGCTTTTTGTTTTCAAAAATCTCAAATCGAGGATTCAGAGGCTATACAAAAACGATTTTCAATTCGTTCGACAAATTCAAGTCCGAAGAATTTGAGTTTGTTTTAAAAGGGAGGCTCTATCACGAAAAAGCATTTATTCTTTCCATTGCAAATGCCTCTCAATATGGCTTTAACGCAGCAATTTCGCCGGACTCTTCTGTCGATGACGGACGAATGAACATTACGGTTATCGAAAAATTCCCACTCATTTTGGCTCCGTTAATGGCGGCAAAATTATTCACAGGTTTTATTACATCATCAAGATATGTGAAAGTGTATCGTGCCAAAAAATTCAAAATCCTAAACAATAAACAACTAATTGCACATTTGGACGGAGAACCGGTTATTTTAAACAAAAATCTTAATTTCAAAATTTTACCCTCTTCTCTTAAAATCATCGTTCCATAAAAAAAAGAGAACTTTTTTCAAAGTCCTCTTAAAACAAAAATTAACCTAAAACCAAA
>DYMH01000100.1:0-10976 GCA_020721645.1 Draconibacterium orientale | reverse complement strand
AAAAAGAGAACTTTTTTCAAAGTCCTCTTAAAACAAAAATTAACCTAAAACCAAAATTTTAAAAAAAAATCTATTTATACTTTTTATTACGAATAAAAATGAAAAATGTTTCATATTTTTTTTAAAGAGAGAATTTTATCGACTCTCTCTTAAAAACTAACTTAAAAAAAATGTTTTGAACAACAAACTTTTACATGAGTTTACGACAGTTTTCTGTATATGTTTCAAAAAAAATGATTTTTTTTCAGAAAATGAAATACGAGACGCAAATTTAGCAAAAAAAATAGATATATTTTATTGATAAACAAGTATATTTGCAAATATACATATACAAATAATATTTTAAAAATTTTTATTTTTATAGTGAATGGCATCGCCTCTTTCGCCGTAACCAATTTCGTCGCCGCTGATATTTATTCGAGCTTCGAGACACGTTGTGCAATCGTCGGCACCTTCGTCGATACAGGGTTTGTTTTGGTAAAGCAGGTAATTTTTGCGGTTTTCGGACGGCGTTATGTTTGGCATAATGATATTTGCCCCAACTTTTATGGCTTTTTCGCGACCAACAGGATCAATCGCCTGCAAAGCAGTTGCGGCAGCAATGTTGATATCTTTCATTAAGATTCGCAAAATTGCTGTCATTTTCAAGCTCAGATTGAAACGTTCTTCGGTGCTCAACAGCAAATTTTCAAATTCGGCAAGAGGCGTGTTTTCGTGCACAATGTATGGTCCCATGCCCACCATATCCACATCGATGGCTTTGAAAAACAATAAATCGTCGGCTAAAATTTCGTATGTTTGAAATGGTAACCCAATCATCACGCCGGTTCCGACTTGGTATTCTAATTTTTTCAGAATCTTCAAACAATCTATTCGCCGGTCGAAATTATGAAATTTATCGTTGGGGTGAATTTTGTAATACAAATCACGATTCGATGATTCAATCCTTAACAAGTAACGGTCGGCACCGTTTTCCTTCCACATTCGGTAAACTTCTTCTGTTTGTTCGCCAAGTGATAGTGTGATACCGATTTGCCCATTGGTCATTGATTTTGCTTTTTGGAGAATTTCGGTGATTTTTTGAACAAAATCTTCGTCTTCACGTTCGCCGCCTTGCAAAACAACAGAAGCATATTGGTTTTCCCAAGCAAATCGAACAGCAGACAAAATCGTTTCGATATCTAATTCGTAACGTTCGGTTTCTTTATTTCCGGCTCTAATTCCACAATAATAACAATTTTTGGCACATTTGTTTGAAAACTCAATCAAACCGCGAAAGTAAGTTTTTTTGCCAACATATTTTTCTTTGATTTCGGCTGCTTTTCGATATAATATATTACGACATTCAAAGTCGGTTTGTAATAAAAAAATAATATCATCTTTCGAGAATTCCGGTTTTTCTAATATCCTTAAAGTTTGGTCTTTTGTGGTGTCAATCATACTTATACTGAAAATGTGAAAATGTGGGAATGTGAAAATTTGAAAATGTGGAAATTGAAAATTTGGAAATGTAAAAATTTGAAAAGGTGAAAATTTCAGAGATTCACGAGTATTATACGATTAGTGGTTTAGTGTCTAAATAGATATAATGGAATGCAAAGATACTTTTTTTTTAGAATTGAAGTGATGTAATTTTGAAATTTTGAATCGAGAATGTTGATATACGAACAAAAAAAAGGTTTGCAAATGCAAACCTTTTCAGAGATATTGGATTAATAATTATTTAGAAATCAATAATTTAATCGTTTGAATGGTATTATCAGCTTCAATTTTAGCGAAATACATTCCGGGAGCCGAATTTTTTCTGTTCCAAACAAATTGTTGCGGTCCGGCTTGTTTATTGCCCGAAAATAATGTTTCAACAACTCTTCCGATTTGGTCGTAAATAACAACGCTAACCTTGCTGTTTGATATTGTAGAAAATTGAATAGAAGTCGATTCGTTAAACGGATTTGGGAATGCAAAAATCGACGGCCGGTCTTGAATCGACACATCTTCAGAATTTTGTTCGTCCAAACTTTTTGCAGTGTAAGCCACGTATTGACTTTCCAAAACATAAATTGCATATCCGCGAGCAGGAGCTTGCACCCAAACACGTCCGTCGGCTTGCACCTGTGTTCTTTCCGAAGGATTGAGTGCATTTTTCAACCACAAACCTGCCCAATTTGTCCAGCCGGTTGTATTGTTATTCACCCACAAACCCTTGGTTGCGGTAGCATGATTATTGATAACAATGATTGCTCCGCTTTTTGTTCCGTTTCCGTCTCTTCGGGCAACATAAACATTGTATGCATCTGAAGCAGGATAAGGGTTTCCGTCGGAAGAGAGTACTGTTGTTGTACCTCCCAAATAGGTTTTACGAACGAACATCAATTTTTTAATATCAGTTTGAAGGGCAACGGGTGCGGTAACAGTGGTTGTTGGCGAACCGTTTTCCCAATCTTGCTCAGCGACAGCATAATAATGGTTATACAAAACACAAGGTCTTCCTTCGTGTGTTAAAATATAAGCGTAACCCATTTTCCAATCTTTTGATACCCATTGGTGCGAGTTTTTAGCATTATCGTGATTGTCGAGAAAGGTGCTGACCCGAGTTCCGGAAACGGCATTTCCGTCGTCGGCACGAACCATGCCCGAATGATTGAGCCATCGCATATCGAACGATGATTGGGTTCCGTTACACATATCTTTTAATTTTGCACGAAGCGGAAAATCGAAAACCGAAACCGTAGCACCGGCAGCCGAATTGCCGTCGATCCATTCTTTGAGGCGGCTTCTGTTTTCTGTCCAATATTCACCCACGATGTAACGTTGAGCAGTTCCGCCAATTTTTGGTAAATTGTTAATCCACGAAGCGACGAATGGTATTTGAAAACCGCGAACGAAATCCAATCTGTAACCATCGAAACCAATTGTACTTGTGAGCCATACGCCCCAAGCATTCAAACGAGATTGAACGGTTGTGCTGTATGTATTGAAATCGTTGCCAAACCAGCGTTGGTTTGGGATAATATTATCCGAACCATCATCGCCGCCGAGCCAATCGCTTGCATTAACCGGGTGATAATCAGCCCAAGACCATTGGTAATTCGCTTCGCCTGAGCCTGTATGTGTGGGATAGGTTGATTTTGTGGGAGTTCGGGCTTCCAAAGTTGTAAGAGCCAGATTGACACCATTTTTCCAAACATTCAGAGGATAAAATCCATGAGTTTGGTCGCCCCACGACCAAGCCCACGGATTAGAGGCTTCGCGCATTGCGGTTAATTTGATAACAATGGTTTTGGTTGATGTTAAAGTGATTTTAAATTCGTCGATATCGCCGCTGTAATCGGCATGAGCTCGTTTTGTGCGACCGCTTACCGAAATGATATTCGATTGTCCGCCGCCGTTATTTGGTTCAACTTCCCATTCGCTTGGATCGGTTTCTGCCGAGCCTAACCAATTGACGTTCAGATTATAACCTCTTTCGCCGTTGGCTCCTGCCCAATCCAAGGCATATCCTTTAATTTGAATATAATAATCGCCGGCTGTGGCATTGGGTATCACCCATTTGATATCGCTGGTTTGGTATGCCAACAATCTTTCGGCTCGAACGTAAGCTTTTAACCCGGCATTGGCTTCTTCGTTTTCGATGCCGGAAGCATTTGAAAAATTGCCGTAGGTGTGATTTAAAACAACATCAGCAAAAACATCTAATCGTGCTCCGTTTGTTGTTGCATGGGCTGCCGTGAGAAAACTCGTAAGTTCGGCTTTGCTGCCATATCGGGTTTCGGTGGAGCCTTTTTGGTTGTATGCACCCAAATCGTAATGATCGTAAATACCATAACCTACATCTTCCATTGCCCAGTTTCCTTTACTTGGCGGCGGCACCCACAAACAATTGAATCCTGCGGTTTTTAATTCCGGAACTTTCAATCGAAGATTATCCCACCATGTTCCGTTTTTGTTGGTTACATCGGTTGGTACATTCCAGTAGAATGCTTGCATCATGACATCGTTTTGTGCTTTCAACATCAATGTCGTTGCAATAATAAGTAAAGGTGTCAGAAAAATTTTTTTCATTTGAAAATGATTTTGATTGATTAGTTAATGATTGCTTTTAAAATTTTCTTGACAAATTTTGCGATGAAATTTGAAAATTAAGTCCAATTTTTGAAATTAGGACTTCTAATTCTAAACCAATCGGTATCAAATTCAAATTTAGGCTGTTTTACAACATATTTGAATCGTCGATAACATTTGTTTGTTTTATAAATTCGCGGGGCGAACGTCCTGTAATTTTTTTGAAAACCAAATTAAAGGTCGATTTAGAATTAAATCCAACCTCGTATCCCAAAGCCACCAACGAATAATTTTTATATTTTGATAATGTTGAGATTTTAATAAATTCTTTCACTCGATATTCGTTGATATAATCTCTGAAATTTTTATTGAAATGCGTATTGAGTATTCTGGACAAGATATGAGGCTTAGTTTCAATAAGGTCGGAAAGCATGGTGATATTCAAATCCGGATTTGTGAATATTTTTTCTTCTTCCATAAATTTTGTCAGAGCTAAGAGAATTTCATTTGAAACTTCCAAAGAGATTTGAAGATTAGTCTCTTTTCTTTCTTTTGAATGATTTTCATTCTGAAAAAGCTCAATAATTTTATTTTCAGATGAAGACAAATCGAGATTTTCGGTAAGTATTTCGGGATATTTCAAAATGTAAAAGAACTCGAAAAGAATCATGATTGAAATTATTATGAAAATAAATTCAAAATTTTGCAAAACACCCCATTGTATTCCGCGTATTAAAAGAATTGTATTCAATAAAATACCCAACAAAATCATTAAACTTGAAATGTAAATAAAAAGACCGAAAAACCGGCTTTGCCCAAAAGTTAAATTTGTACTTAAAATAATGTATTTCAAGCTTTTGTAATGATAAATAACATTAAAAATGAGTCCGAATATTAAAACCAACAAATTTCCGACAGTGAGGTAGGTTTTTATTTCCGTAGTCAAAAATTTTATGTATCCAATATTGACAATACGAAGAAAGATAAAAAACAAGAACAGTGCAAAGGGAATAAAATTTGTATAAATTTTATCTTTTATTTCTTGTTTAAACATTGATTTTACGAAAAAATACAAACTTGGTCCCCAAACGAAAAACAGTGAGTTTCCAACAATTGAAATCCGGGCTTGCCAAATGATATTTGTTTGGTTCAGAACAATGCCGCCAAAGAGAATAATTATAGGTAAAATGTTAAAAAGAAGAAAATATTTGAAGAATGGGTTGCGTGGAGTTTTAATTCGTAAAGTCATGAATATAAGAGCAAACCCATTAAAAGTGGCGGCAATAAGAATAAATAAAATAAAATTGATCTTCTTTTTTTCGCCTCCCAAATCTTGCCAATTATCAATAGAAATTATAACATCGGCATTGTTAGCAGCATGATAAAAACGATTAGGAATATACTGATTTCGAGAGTTTGTTTCTACTTTCATCCAATTTCCTCGAACAAATTTGTAGTGAAAATTGGAATCTGCCGGAACACTTACCGCTAATTTCCCGTCAGCCCGAGGTTTAAGCATGTATTTTGTTTCATTGGTTGCCCATTTGTTAAAAGTTCCGCTGATAAAAATTGTGTCTTCGGGCGGTGTATTGCCCGGAACAGATTCTATGATAAACGTTACGTTTTTTTGCCCGAACAAAGTGGTTTGAAAACACAAAAACATTATAATCAGACAGAAGCGCATTGCAAATGGTTATATGAAGTCTTTTTTATCAAACTTACAAGATATGTTTTTTTTAAGAATATTGTATCAAAATTGACAATAAATCGAAACTCCGAATTTTTAAAATTACATCGTTATTAAAACGATAAATTTTAACACATAAACATCAAAATACAAACTTGGGTATTAAAACAAGACTATTCGGAAAATATAATATCCACATTCACTAGTTTGTAATTTTTTTTGTTAATCATTCATAATTATTAATTAACAATTATTTTTATCGTCTTTCAACTAATGATAGAATTTTGTCACGTGTCATTTTCATTAAATCTTCGGGCGAAATATTTTTATCAGTCCGGGTAGATATAGGCTTCCCGAATTTCATTTTTAATTTACCCGGTCTGAAAACAAAGGAATCGCGCGGACTGAATTGCCACATTCCGGAAATGCCGATAGGAACAATTTCGACCCCGGCACGTTGGACCATGAGAAAGGGTAATTTTTTAAATTCCTGTAAATTTCCGTCATCGGTTCGATGCCCTTCCGGAAATACGATGATGGAAGTTCCTTGCAGCAAGCGTTCTTCGGCAATTTGCATACTTTTCAGCGACGATCGAACACTGTTGCGATCGATAGGAATCTGCCCGTAACCTTTTATCAAATGTTTGTAAACAGGCCAGTGAAAATGACTTTCGGCTTCGATGGCGTTGCAAAATCCGGGTAAATTGGCACCCACCAAGGGCACATCAACGATGCTTACATGGTTTGCCATAAAAACATATGTTTTGCCTTTTTGCAATTTTTCTTCATACTCAATGCGAACAGGAACAAAAATAATTGTAAAAAGTTGTCGAAGAACGGCTTTGTAAAATGTATCAATTTTTCGAGGGCTCGATATTTTAACCAACAAAATA
Organism: Draconibacterium orientale; assembly: GCA_020721645.1. Taxonomy (GTDB): domain Bacteria; phylum Bacteroidota; class Bacteroidia; order Bacteroidales; family JAADGE01; genus DYMH01. The sequence goes on along the minus strand of DYMH01000100.1, from coordinate 4,334 downwards.
CCAAGGGTGGTTGTAAAAATGAAATACACACCACCAACAATCCATACATAAAGGGTATAAATAGGTGTTACAATTTTTTTAAGTATCATTGTGCAAAAATAAAATCATATCCTGAATTTTTAAAAAATTTGAACATTTTTGTAATAAAAAAATAAAAATGTAAATTAATGGTGATGTACTTTTTTGTAAACATTTAGTAATGAATAATTTATAATTTCATTACGAAATACGACAAGATATTCGTTGTAAATAACCTTATTTTTTTCAAAAATTACTAATTTTGCCTACAATACAGAGTAGATGTTACGAAAAACACTTATAATTATATTGTTTGTAATTTTGGCAGTTATATCTGTACCAACTGTGGGGCAGAACGTTAAATCTATGGAGCTCGATCTTGCCAAAACCAAATCGGACACAGCAAAAATAAGCTTACTTCTTCATATTTCATCGGCATATAACAAATTAGAAAATTTTGAAAAAGCGTATCAAAATGCCGAAAAATCCTTACACCTTTCTGAGAATACAAAAAATTATAAAATTGGTCGTTGTTTGCTGGCAAAAGCTATTGCAGCAGACGAAATGGGAAGGTCGCATGAGGCGCAGGCTTTGTACGAAAAATCATTAATTTATCTGAACAACAACAAAGAGACACCTTATTATATTGATGCTTTGAAGGGACTTGCAGGCGTTTTGATGACCACTGAAAATCTAAATTCCGCTTTAACCTATAATTTGAGAGCTTTGGAGGTTTCAAAAAAAATAGGCGATTCGAGGCGAATGGCTGACAATTTGAAAAATATCGGTATGGTGTTTTCAAAATTAAAAAAGGCTGACAAAGCCTTAAAATATTATAACGAAGCTTTGGAAATATATGAATTATCTGATAATAATGAAGGTGTTGTGAAATGTTTATTGAATATTTCTTACGTACATATCGATAAAAAAGAATGGGAAAAAGCTTTGGAAACAACCCAAAAAGCATTGGAAATCAATAAAATAACAGGGAATCACTTACTTGAAGCCACTGCTTACAATATTTTTTCGATTATCTATAAAAATCAAGGGAGTATTGATAAAGCATTTGATAATATTTTGAGATCCTACGAAATATTTGAAGAGAAAAATTACCAACTCGGAATGACAATCTGCTTAGTTTCGATGAGTAATCTTGCACTGGAAACGGGCGATACCGCAAGTTCTCATAAATATTTAGATCAATGTTTGAAAATTGCAAAACAGTCGTCTTTCAAACTCGAAATACAAAGTGCATATAAAGGCTTATCCGACTTGTATTTGCTTGAAAAAGATTATCAAAAATCACTGGAAAATTTTAAAAAATATTCAAATTTTCGCGATTCGATACTCAACGAAAATATTTCGCAACAAGTTTTAGAACTTTCGGCAAAATACGAAAACACGCAAAAAGAAGATGAAATAAAACGCTACAAAATGTTGAAAAATATGGCGATTATCCTGTTTTCTTTCTTTATTTTGTTTGTACTTTCTTTGTTTTATGTTTTATATAAGAAAAGTAAAACAGTTAAACTGCTTCAATATCAACAAAATCAAAATTTATCTATTTTAGATACCCTTAATAAACAAAAAAATGAAATACAAAAGCAAACACAACAATTAAAGGAAACCAATTTGGAATTGGAAAAATTGTCGTTGGTTGCAAAAAAAACCGATAACACAATTTTAATTGCCGATGTGGACGGTGATGTGGAATGGGTAAATGAAAGTTTTATAAAAACCTTCGCATATACAGAAAAAGATTTGAATTTTATTAATTACGAGGACAAAATTGTAACGGAAATTGTTCGGGTTCTTCACGAAGGCATATTGAAATGCAGGGAAGCAAACAAACCATACTTGTTTTCGTTTAATTTCAGAGATTCCCAAAAAGGCAAACATTGGTATCAAACTTCGGTGTCTCCCATTTTCAACACAGTCGGCGAAATTATAAAATTCATTGTCATTGGGTCGGATATTACACAAATTAAAATGGCTGAGATTGAAATTAACATTCAACATGCAGAAATTGAAGCCCAACGCGACCAAATTGTGAAACAAAATAACGAAATAATGGCGAGTATTTTGTATTCCGAACGCATACAAAAAGCTGTGCTGCCGCCACTTGAATTTTTCCACGAAATTTTTTCAGAAGCTTTTATTATTTACAAGCCCAAAGATATTGTAAGCGGCGACTTTTTTTGGGCAACTTCTAAAAATGAAAAAAAAATTATTGCCGTTGCCGATTGCACAGGTCATGGCGTTCCGGGGGCTTTTATGAGTATGCTGGGCATTGTTTTATTGAACGAAATTGTTAATAAACATCAGGACTTGCTGTTTGAATTTAACCTGTCTGCCAATCAAATTCTAAATTTATTGCGCAGCAAACTAAAAAAATCACTCCATCAAAAAGGCATCAGCGGCGAAGCTCACGATGGAATTGATATAGCACTGTGTATTATCGATAATATTAAAAACGAAATTCAATTTTCGGGTGCTAATATGCCAATTTTTATATCGAACAATGAAAAAGTACAGAAATGCAAAGGCGACAGAATGCCAATCGGAATTTACACCGAAAATGATTCCGAATTTATGAATTTTAATATTTCATTTCAAAAAGGCGATATTTTGTACATTGCTTCCGATGGCTATTCCGACCAATTCGGCGGTCCTATTGATAAAAAATTTCTTGTTCGTAATTTCAGAGAAATGCTCGCCTCAATCTATACACTTTCGATGGAACAACAAAAGCAAATTATTTCCGATATTTTCGATGGCTGGCGAGGCGAAATACAACAAACCGATGATATTACTGTGGTTGGCATTAAACTGTAAAATGTGAAAATGTGGAAATTTGGGAATGTGAAAATGTGGAAATTAGAAAATAACAAAAAGGAAATATGAAAACACCAATTATAGTAATTTTATTGATTCTATCTTCAATTTTTTCTGCTAATTCTCAACAACAAATTCCGAACGGAAATTTTGAAACATGGTCTGATGATTATACTCTTACTGGTTGGAAATCATATGATTACGGATTTTTTGGGCACCCTATAACAAAGAATACTTCGGCGTTTGAAGGGGATTTTGCCGTTCAGATTAAAACATTGAATATCCTGGGTACTATCATTCCGGGAATCATTAGTTTGGGCAATATTAATTTATCGAGCATGATGCCTTACGGCGGCATACCTTACACCGACCGCCCGCAGGGATTGAGTTTTGAGATGAAATACAATCCGGTTCAAGGCGATACGATGGCATTTTTTGCATATCTTACAAAATGGAATTCTGAAGCCGGCACAAGCGACACAATCGGAGGTACGTTTTATTTTTCGGATTATATCACAAACGATTATCAAAATATTTCACTGCCTTTTATTTATCAATCGGAAGAAATTCCGGATTCGATTAATATTGGATTTTTATCATCGGCTTTTTCGCCAAAAGTAAACAGTACATTAATTGTTGATGATTTACAAATGTTGAATACACCAATCGTTTCAACAAGTATCTGTTTGCCGGCAACAAATGTATTAAGTAACGAATTTAGTGCAAATTGGCTTGCTGTTCCAAATGCAACTTCTTATCTGCTTGATGTTTCGACTGATTATAATTTTACAAATATTCTGCCGCAATATAATCAATATAATGTCGGGTCCATCAATTCATATTCTGTAAGTGAATTGTCGACCGGGATTTACTTTTACCGTGTTTCCGTACTCTACGACAGTGAGCAAAGCATCTATTCCAACCGCATGCCTGCGGCTCTTCCGGTTGTAGCCCAAGATGCAGGCGAAATCAACACCGGCGGTTTTACAGCCCATTGGACACAGGCAGAAAATTGCACCGCATATCAAATTGATGTGGCAAGAGATGAAGCATTTACACAAATCGAGCCCAACTATTCCTCGCTCGAAATAGCTTCGTCCGAAAATAATCTTCAAATTTCCGGTTTAATGCAAAATACTACTTATTATTACAGAGTTCGTGCAAAATACGCTTCATACATCAGCGAAAATTCAAACACGGTTTCAACATCAACATTACCAACTGCAATGGTCGATGTTAAACTCCAAAAACCATATAAAATTGAAGTTAACTCAAATACGATTTCAATTTATTTCGATAAACAAAACGAAAAATATCAAATCGAAGTATTTGATTTATTGGGAAAAAGAATTTACACGAACTCAGATGTGTCAATATCACAAACAATAACACTCAAAAAATCGACAATTTATTTTTTGAAAATACGAAACAAAAAATTGACATATTCCGAAAAAATATGCCCATAATTATATATTTTCAAA
>DYMH01000013.1 GCA_020721645.1 Draconibacterium orientale | reverse complement strand
ATTTTTCAGTAAAAAAACATTATTAATATTTCGCCCTGTTATCAATAAATTTTATCGCTTTCCGGCTTGTTTCCGGCAGTTGAATTTTCTGAACATCTATTTTTCTGTTTGATAAATCTAAAATTTTTACTTGTTAAAATTTACTTTAAGAAGTGCTTGTGTGTTTTCGTTTGTAAAAATTTCAGTAACAAATTCTCTTTTGTTTGTCTCAATTAATTTGCCAAAGTTCAATTTTACTTTTTTTATCCCGTCAATATTCTTTGTATCAAAAATTTGAATTTTATCATAATTACCGGATTCTTTATCAAGTCGAAAGGCAGATAATACCCCTATCAAACCTTTTAATGATTTTGGTTCTTTATCAAAAGCAATATCTTTATTTTTTGGATGATCAATAAAAATCACCCAATATTTATTTTCACCTTGAATCACTCTATATGAAGGCATCGCTGAATTTGAATATATTACTTTTTGACTTTTAGGTAATCTTGCCATCCATTTTAATTTATTTTCAGGATTAATTTTCATAACTAAAATATCACTAAAATAGAAGGTGTTTTTAGTTCTTGCCATTCCATATGTTACGTATGTTTCTGTAAGATAAAAGCTTTGCCCCCCGAATAACGTTATACTTTCGTCTTCATTAAATTCAATATTATTAATTTCTGCATCTTCTATATAATCAGTTTCATCAGTATTTTTGTATTGATTTAAAATTTCTTTCGGAAACTCATAAATTGAAGTATTCGAAATTTCATTTTCTATAATTTTAGCTGTAAGCAATCCTTTGTGACCAATGTCGCTAAAATGGTCTCTATAAAAAGCAAAGCACCAAGTTTGACCTTTTTCATTGCAAGTAAGAAACATACTGAAAATAATCTTACTTTTCGTGTCTATTTTTGTAATTTCAAAATTATCGGTGTTTTTTTTCAATTTCAATAGTTCTATTCGGAATAGGTCGCTTCCTTTTTTTGCACCGTTTTCATATACTGCTGATAATATATTAACATTTCCGTTTATATCGATTGCGTTATCCCTTATTTCCAAAGCCGCCTCGGAATAGGGCATTTCGATTTCTTTATCCCATTCTATTTTTAAATTTTCATCTAATAAGCAATATCCGTAAATATCGTAGTTCAATTTATCTCTCTTTTCTTTGGAGGGTCTTTTGTATCCTATCAATAATTTTTTGCTGTCTGCCGAAATTGAGAACAGAAATTTGTTTGTCGTTTGAAAATTTGAATTAAAAGTAACATATAATCCAAAAGTCCAATTGAATTGGTATGGTGCATTTCCGGCTACTTTCCCTTCAATTCGAAAAATCAATGTGCCTGTATTTATAAATTTTCCGCTCGCAAAATCTATTTCTCTATAAAAAAGCTGCTCGTATTGATTTTGCTTATCCCACAATGAATAAATAATAAAATATCTTTTATTATATTCAACAACATATTCAAATTGAGTAAATTCAGAAAAATCATTATATTTCTCTTGACATATCTGAGCCTGACTTTGTATGTTAAATTTTTGGATATTTACTTCGGAAGGGGATATTTTTACTGCTAGTATTGAATTATCTCGGCTAAAATAATATGGAGTTCCATAAACAGATGGATAAGGTGTACTTACCTTAAAATCCGATTGTGAAAACCCAAATGAGTATTCTGTTAGAATGAAAAATATTATTAATACGTAATTCTTTACCATTTTCCAATATTTAATTTCTATTATTTTTTAGCTGTTTCTAATGGGGTAAATATGTAATTTTATGTTGTTATTAATATTTCGCCCTGTTATCAATAAATTTTATCGCTTTCCGGCTTGTTTCGGGCAATTGCATTTTCTGAACATCGGAAGGCGAACGGAATAAAACCTTTGGAGCCACGCGGAGTTTGGCTCGAAAATGGTCTTTGATTATTTTTTCAAATTTCGGAGCAATGTCTTTCACTCCGGCATAAATTAGGATTTCATCGGTGCCAATTTCGTTGGTAAACACTTCGACAACATAATTTACAATTCCATCGATTTCGTCCAAAACATCGTACAACGCCGGCGGATAAAGTGTTGTTCCTTTGTATTTTATCATTTGTTTTTTTCGTCCCAGAACCGGACCTACACGCAGGGTTGTTCGACCGCACTTGCAAGTTTCGGTAAAATGAACCATGATGTCGCCGGTTTTGTATCGCAACAACGGAACGCCTTCTATTCCGATGGTGGTAATTGTCAATTCGCCGGGAATTCCGGGCTCAACATTTTTGTTGTTTTCGTCTAAAAATTCGGCAATCAGTAATTCGGGGTGATGGTGTCCGCCGCACGATTCACCGCATTCGGCAAATGCCGCCGACATTTCGGTTGAAGCATAAGTTGAATAGAGTTTCAGTTCGGGCCACTTTTCCATGATTTTTTGCCCCAAAGTATTGAGCGAAAAATCGGAATTACGAATCGGTTCGCCGATACAAATTGCTTTTTTAACAGTCGAATTTCGATAGTCGATGCCTTTTGTTTCGGCATATTCGGCTAATTTGAGCAAAAACGAAGGTACAACGATAAATGCAGTCGGTTTTATTCGTAGAATTGTATCCCACTGTAATTCAGGAATTCCACCGCCGACTCGGATTATTCCGGCTCCCAGTTTTCGTGCACCGAGATAATAAGCCAATCCTGCCATAAACCGCTTGTCGATAGTTACCATCTGTTGCAAAATGTCATCGACGGTGAGTTCGGAGCAAGCAAATGAAATGCTTTCGTTGTAAGCCAAACGCTCCAAATCTTTTTCGGTTAATCCGAAAATAACAGGGTCGCCCAAGGTTCCGGAAGTTGTGATATAGTCGATAATTTGGCTTTTGGGCACACAAAAAAAATCATCGTTCCGCAATTGTATATCGTCTTTTGTGGTTACCGGAATTTTTTCGAGGTCTTTTAATGTTCTGATTTCAGAAATATCAATTTGATTTTTTTTGAATAATTCTGTATAAAAAGGCGAATTATTTTGAAGATATTCTAAGAATATTTTTAATTGTTTTTCCTGAAATTGTCTAATTTCGTTAGCCTGTGCATATTCTATGTCGGGAAGTTTTATCATTTTTTTTTTGATATTTGACAGAGAAAACATTTGATGTTTGATAGAAATGTTGTTTTTGGAAATATCAATCAAAGATAAAAAATCTCTTATTCTCTGAAAAAATTATTTTTTATTAAGCAGCAGAGTTAAGTTTCCTGAGCCTGTAAATGGTTTTCCGTTTTCGTAATTTCCTTTTAAAATCCAGAAATAAACACCTGTGTCGGCTTGTTTGTTGTTATATTTTCCATCCCATCCTTCGTTTGGGCTGTTGGAAACGAAAACAAGATTTCCCCATGCGTTATAAATTTTCAGGTTGAATTTTTTAACACTTTTGAAGGCAGCCGGCAGAAAAACATCGTTCAATCCATCATCGTTTGGTGTGAATGCATCAGGAAACTTTACAAATCCAATTGGCATCACATAAACCGAATCGCTCAGTATTAAAGAATCAACGCAGCCGTTGGCGGAGGTTACGGTGAGTGTGATATTGAAATATCCTTCCACATCGCTGTAATAGTGCAGAGGTTCTGTTTCGTGGGAAAAGGTACCGTCGCCGAAATTCCAGAAAAAATCGGAGCCTGTTTCGGAGTAGTTATAACAGTGTATGGGTTGTTCGGGGGGCATTATCGAATCAGGGTCGGCTCTGAATGCGATTTTCGGCGAAGCAAAAACTTCAATTTGTGTTGATATTGAATCTTCTGTTCCGCAGTCGCCATATGAATGCAGATTGATGGGATAAATTCCGGGTGTATCGTAAATTTTTGTGATACTGTCTGATGTTGATATGCTGCCGTCTCCCAAAGTCCACTCTGAATAGGTATCGTTTAGAGTGATGTTGTTGAAATTAACAATCACGGGCGTGCAACCGGACAGGGTATTAATATTGAAAAGAGAAACGAGCGGTCTCGGATTGACATAAATTTCGGTTTCGCTTGTGTCTCTGCATTGCCCGTTGTATCCGGCAAGTGATATGACATAAGTTCCGCATTCCGGATAGTTGTGTGACAGGGGATTTGAGGCTGTTGAAGACGTACCGTCGCCAAAATTCCAATAAAAATTGATTAGGTCCGAACCACTTGTATTTTCAAAGTGAGCGATGGTATCGGGATATGTTAAGACTTCGGGTGTTACTGTAAAATTGATTTGAGGGCGTGGATAGACTGTGATGACGGTTCTTGCGGTGTCGTAACAGCCGGTTGTTGAGTAGGCGTATGAGGTAACTAAATAGTTTACTGCTACGGAACTTGTATTCTCGAAAATATGTAGGGGAGAGGCTAATGCAACGCTTTGTCCATCGCCAAAATTCCACCGATATGTTATTCCGGGAGATGTTTTTGTGAATTGCACTGCCAATGGAGGGCAACCTTCGCTTACATCGTTTGTGAAAAGAGCGGTTGATTGTTGTGAGGATATCGTAATCGGTTCGCTTGTACTCGTGCAGCCGTGAGCATCGTGGGCATAAACGGTGTAGTCGCCGGGTGCCAAATTTCCGAAAGTATTGAATGGCTGAAATACGATATTATCTAACGAATATGTGCATGGCTGTGTTCCGCCTTGCATTACGACAGTTATTAATCCATCGTTTGAATTGACACAGTTTTCATCTTCCGTATTGATTTGAAAGATATACAGCGAATCGGGTTCGTTCACAACTTGTTGGTCTGTCTGACTTTTACAATGATTTGAATCTTGGGCTTTTATTGTGTAAAGACCTCCCGATAGATTGAGAAAATTTCCATCGTTATCAAAATAATCAATATTATTTATGGAATATGTATAAGGTGGTATGCCTCCGTTTGCAGTGAAATGAATTTCGCCGTTTGCATCGCCGTGACACGAGATGTCGGAACTTGTAATTGTACCGAGTGTAACAGTACTCGGTTCTGTGAGGGTTATGGTTTCGGGGAATATTGCCGTACAGCTTCTTTGGTCTTGAACGCGAATCAGATAATCACCGGCTTGAAGATTATTAAAAAACGAGTTCGTTGAATAATTATCTCCCATATTGACAGAATAATTGAGTATTCCTGTTCCTCCTTGAGCAAAAATAGAAATTGAGCCATCGGAAGCCCCGTTGCAGCTTGTGATATTTGTTGGTCGAACACTGTCTATTATAACTTGTGTCGGCTCACTTATAATAATTTCTCCTGCCGAAATTGAGCAGTTATAAGCATCTCGAATTGTGGGAAAGTAGCTTCCGGGCGATAAATTTGAAAAGGAATTTGTAACGTAAAAATTTGTTCCGTTAATTGAGTAGGAGTAAGGTAATTGACCGCCGTTTCCGTGAAAAATGATTTGTCCGTCTTCATCGTTGAAGCATGTAACTTCGGGACTTGAAAAATCGATTGCAATTTCCATAACAGTCGGCTGTGTGATAGTTGTTATTTGACCATAGTCATCGCACGAATTTGAGTCAATAATATACGGAGTATAAGTTCCTGCCGGTAAATTAATGAAATTGCCGTTGTCTATTTGGTCGGGTATTCCGTTGCCTATTGAATATGTAATGGGCAGTGTGCCTCCTGTGTGGGATATTGTTATGGTTCCGGTGTTTGCTCCGTTACAGGCTTGAATGTTGGTGTGCGAAACATTGGACAGAATAAAAGCTTCGGGGTCGGAAATTGTAATCATTGAGCCTATTTTTGTACAATTGTTTGTATCTTTCACCCAAGTCCAATAATTTCCGGCAGAAAGACCCGTAAAAATTCCCGAAGTGCTTGATGTTGCACCTCCGTTGATTGAATAGAAATAGGGTGAAACGCCGCCGGTAGCCGAAATTTCGATACTTCCGTTGTTTCCTCCGGCACAGGACGAAACATCTTGAAAGCTCTGAGAGATAATAATTTCGGAAGGTTGCGTTAATGTATAAGTACCACCGATAACAGTGCATTGATGGTCGTCTTTTACCTGAACTGTGTAAGGAATATTTGCCGAAAGTCCGGTTACTGTATTGTTATCTATAAAAGTGATTCCGTTATCCACCGAAAAATAAAGAGTTCCGGTTCCGCCGGTGGCAGTAATTTCGATAAGTCCGTTGGTATTGCCGAAACAATTCGGGTTTGAACTTGTAACTTCGGTAATGACTATCGGTTCCGGGGCAGTTAATGTCAGAACATTTTCGGGCGGAACAGCCGAGCAACCGTTCGCATCTTTAACTAAAACATTGTAAGTGCCGGCAGCTAAATTTTCGATAAGATAATAAGTCCCGTAATTTATTCCGTTCAACCAGTACGATAAAGGTGCTATACCGCCGTAAGCGACAACGGTGATGGTGCCGTCGGCACTGTCGTGGCATTCAAAAACATTGGTACTCGATGCTTTGGTTGCCACAACTTTGGAAGGTTGGTTTAAAATGTAAAAGTTGCCGTTTGTTGTGCAATGATTTGCATCTTGTACGGTAACTTGATATCCGCCTGCAAATAGTGCATTAAAAGTATTCGAGGCTTGATATGAATCGCCGCCGGTGATAGAAAAATTCATCGAACCTGTTCCGCCGGAAGCTGTTATAATAATGTTTCCGTTATTGTCTCCAAAACAGCCGGTAATGTCTGTTGTTGTAACGTTTGTAATGATAACCGGACTCGGTTGATTGATTGTTATCGTACTTCCGATTGCAAGACACGAAGCTGCATCGCGTACCTGAACAGGATACGTACCTTGAATTAAATCCGAAAATAAACCTGTTTCCAAATATGAATTTCCGCCATCTGCCGAATAGTTGATAATGCCCGTTCCGCCGCTTGCAGTGATTGTTATTGTTCCGTTATTGCCACCGTTGCAGGTTGTAACATCAGTGTGGCTTTCAGATGTAATTTGTAACAAATCGGGTTGGGTGATATATAACTCGTTTCCTGTAACCGAACAGCCGTTATTATCAATAACAAAAACTTGATGCGGACCTCCTGCCGATAATCCCGAAAAATATCCTTCGGTTTGATAAGGAGCCCCGCCGGTTATGGAATATCGCAAGGGCAATGTTCCGCCGCTTGCCGTAATATGGATACTTCCGGTGGCATCGCCGTAGCAACCGACTACCGGGTTGGCGGTTTGTGATATTAGTTCCAAAAGGGCTGGTTGTGTTACAATAACCGGTGCTCCGGAAACAGAACAAGCGGCAGCATCTTGAACAGCAACTGTGTAAGTACCTCCACCGAGATTTGTAAAATTTCCTGTTGTATTTGAAATGGGCGTTCCGTTGTTTATAATGTAGCTCAATGTGCCGGTGCCACCGCTTGCCGTAAGAGTGATGCTTCCGTTGGTATCGCCGAAGCAACCGCTCACATTGCTGTGAGTTTGTCCGGTTATTAATATCCGAACAGGTTGATTTACTTCAACATATTGTGAAGCAACAGCTCCGAAATCATCTTTTACAACAACGAAATACCCATCGGCTGTAAGTCCCGAAAAAACATTCGAACTCTGAAAAGTGGCACCATTGTTATTTGAGTATAGATAAGGCAATTGCCCGCCCGAGGCGTTCACTGTTATGCTGCCGTTGCTGCCGCCATAACACGGACTCACAGGACTCACCGAAACAGAGGAAATAACCAATGACAATGGCGATTTTTCACTATTCGTATTTGGACTTTGTGCAAGGCTATTAAATGCAGATAAATTGAACAGAATCAACAGCCAAAACGTATGTATTTTATGTTTTGAAGTTTTCACAACGTGTTTATTTTTTAGACAAATATAATAAAAAAAAGTTGCATTTAAGGATAGAAATTATAATTCAAATTCGATTGACTTTAATATAAATATGAACATTGGTCATTTTTTTAAAAATAATAGATGAAGTTTTATATTTTTGAGCAAAATTAGTAAATAAAAATATGCGACTTCTCGCCTCTGTTCATAAAGAATTTTTAGTTCTCATTCGCGATATTCCCGGATTGGCAGTATTGTTTTTGATGCCTTTGGCAATGATAATTGTCGTAACTTTGGTACAGGACAATACAATGCAAAACATAAAGGAATCGCAAATCGAAGTCCTTTTTGTTGATAACGACCACGATATTCTTGGGCAAACCGTTCGCAACGGGCTTCAAAAATCGAAACTCTTTCATATTGTCGAAAAATCGGGACAAGAAAAATTCGATTCTCTTTCGGCAAAATCTGCTGTTGCCGCAGGAAAATACAAATTGGCTGTTATCATTCCCAAAAATGCCTCACAGGTGCTTCGTGCCAAGTTAAAACCATTGGTTCAGGGCGTTTTGAAAGGGCAATCGCCCGAAAACGATACTTCAACAAAAGTCAATATTCGTATATTTACCGACCCTTCGCTTAAAGAAACATTCCGACAGGCAGTTATCACTTCATTGAACGCATATACATCGAAAATCGAAAATCGAATACTCTTTAAAATTTTGGGTGAAGAAATTGCAGCGATTACCGGCATAGAGCCTAAAACAGAAAATGAACCCGCCGAATTAATACATTTCACCGAAACTCCGGCTTTTGAAGGAAACGACATATCGATAACACCAAATTCGGTACAACACAACGTGCCTGCATGGGCATTGTTTGCCATGTTTTTTATTGTAATTCCAATGGCAGGCAACATGATAAAAGAACGCGATGACGGCAGTTTTTTCAGACTGATGACGATGCCCGGAAATTATTTTACGGTGATTGGCAGCAAACTCATTGTTTATTTGGGAGTTACTTTAATTCAATTTGTATTGATGCTTTTAGTCGGAATTTATATTTTGCCTGCATTCGGCTTGCCGGTTTTACAACTTGGGACACACATTTTTGCATTATTTTTCATGGGCTTGCTCAGCGGTGTTGCTGCTGTCGGTTATGGAATTTTGGTTGGTACACTGACACATACGCATGAACAAGCCGGCGTTTTCGGCTCGGTTTCCGTAATTATTTTGGCGGCACTCGGCGGCGTTTGGTACCCCGTTTATGCAATGCCCGATATGATGCAAAAAATAGCAATTATTTCGCCTTTAAATTGGGGGCTGACAGGATTTTATAAAATCTTTTTACGAAATTCAGGATTTTCGGAAATCCTTCCGCAAGCTCTTATGTTGTTTGCTTTTGCCGCTCTTTGCATGATAATGGCTTTTTTCTATCAAAAACTAAAAAGAAGTCTTTAAAGATACTGCACGCAGCTTATTTTTTTTACTTTTGTCTTTTTTTTACTATAAAATGAGAAAACAAAATAATTCGCAATTTGAGAATGCACTTTTCGATGAAAAAGAAATCAGTGTTCGTTTCAGTGAAGTTGATTCTATGGCTATTGTTTGGCATGGAAGTTATGTGAAATATTTGGAAGACGGGCGTGAAAGTTTTGGTGCACGTTACGGTTTGGGATACATGGACGTTTATGCACATGGTTATATGACACCGCTGGTAAAAATGGACATCAACTACAAAAAACCACTGATTTATGGTGATATTGCCGTTGTAAAAACAATATTTATCGAAAGTCCCGCAGCAAAAATCATTTTTCGCTATGAAATACGCCGAAAGTCTGATAATGAAATGATTGCAACAGCCGAAACAATACAAATTTTTATGAACAATAAACGAGAATTAGAACTTCTTTCTCCCGATTTTTTTTCGGAATGGAAAAATATCAAACTAAAAAAGACAATTGAAAAGTAAAGAATTTTAAACTATAATTTAAAAATATTTTTTTTGAAATTCGATATTGAAAAATAAACAAAATGGTTTACATCAGCTCAACAAATATAGTTACTTCACTCGGTTTTACAACTACGGAAAATATCGAAAAAATAAGTCAGGGAATTTCCGGTATTACGATTCTTGACGATAAAAAAATGGTTCCTGAAACAGTTGCTGTATCAATAGTAAATAATGAGCTATTAGAACAACGATTTGTTGAGATAAGTAACAATACAAATTTTACACGTTTCGAGAAATTTGTGATTCTTTCGGTTTCCGATGCTTTGAAACAAACTAAAATTGATATTCGCGATTCACGAACCATACTTATAATATCGACCACCAAAGGAAACATTGATTTGTTGGACGATAAAATGAAAGAAAAATACCACGAAAATCGGCTTCATTTATGGAAATCAGCTCAAATTACAGCCGATTTTTTTATGCATCCCAATCGACCTTTAATCATTTCAAATGCCTGTATTTCAGGAGGTTTGGCATTGATAACAGCAAAGCGTTTGATAGATTCGGGAATGTACGATAACGCCGTTGTTGTGGGAGCAGACATTTTATCGGAATTTACGCTTTCGGGTTTTATTGCATTCAAAGCGGTAAGTTCACAAGCTTGTCGTCCGTTCGATGCTGCCCGTGATGGCATGACGCCCGGCGAAGGGGCAGGCACACTGATTCTTACTAAATTCGAACAATTTTCGACAGTCGAAAAAATTGCTCTTATCGGCGGCGGAAATTCAAACGATGCCAATCACATTTCCGGTCCTTCGCGAACAGGAGCCGAATTATCGTGGGCAATAAATATTGCCATGAACGAAGCAGGTATGACCCCAGCAAATATTGATATGATTTCGGCACACGGCACCGCCACTTTGTTCAACGATGAGAGCGAAGGCAAAGCAATTTGCTTATCGAACTTAGAAACCGTGCCGGTAAGTGCCATAAAATCATATATTGGACATACATTTGCTGCGGCAGGAATTATTGAAACAATAGTCGCCTTTGAATCAATAAAAAGAAATGAAGTTTACACAAATTTAGGATACGAAAATCATGGTATTCCCAATAATATCAATATTCGAAAAGAAAAAAGATTGATACCTCTTAAAACAGTTGTGAAAACAGCATCGGGTTTCGGCGGCGTAAATGCAGCTTTAATTCTATCAAAATCACAAGAATATAAAGAAAAATTCGAGATTCATAAACCGAAATTAAATATCACAAAAAATGTAATCATTCGTGCTTCGCACGCATCCGTAAATGGAAAAAATATTTTTTTGCATGATAACTATTCAGATTTTGCCGATTTCTCTAAAAGTCTTTACAAATATCTCAATATCAGCTATCCAAAATTCTATAAAATGGATAATTTGAGTAAAATAGCATTTTTGGCAAGTGAAATTCTACTGAACGAAACAAATTTCAAGCAAAAATATAATCCGGAAGATATTGCAATAATCCTTTCTAACGGCAGTTCATCGTCGGATACCGATGCCAAATATTTTGAAACAATAAAAAATAGAGCAGATTATTTTCCGGCACCTTCTGTTTTTGTATATACACTGGCAAATGTTATGGTAGGTGAAATTTCTATTCGACATGGGATTAAGGGTGAAAACTGCGTCTTTATTTCCGAAAAATTTGACCCCGAATTTTTGAAAAATTATACAGAAATTTTATTCCGAATGGGACGAGCGAAAGCCGCTATAATAGGGCGAGTGGACTATGATTATCCGCACGCAGGACACGAAGCGGTTTTATATTTTATCGAAAAACTTGAAAATATTGATGAAAAAACTATCTTTGACACACAAAATTTGAAATCAATTTATTTTAATTGAAAATTGACAATTGACAATTGACAATTGAAATTTTTCTAACAACTAAGAAGTATCTATTAATTACTAAAACAAATAACTCAATGGAAGATTTAATACACAATTTAAAAAAACAAATAATAGAAGCACTGAATTTGGAAGATATGAAACCCGAAGATATTGATGCCGAAGCTCCTTTGTTCAATGAAGGCTTGGGGTTGGACTCAATCGATGCTTTGGAATTGATTGTTCTCATGGAAAAACATTACGGAATAAAAATGGAAAATCCGAATGACGGTAAAAAATTATTTTATTCCATAAAAACAATGGCAGAATACATTAATAGTAAGAAGTAGAAAGCTGCGGGCAGAAGATAGAAAATCACAACTTTTCACTTTCCACTTTCTTCTTTTTACTGTTTATGTTCTATTTTTTAACACTACTAAATGCGAATATTTGTTACTGGGACAGGAGTTATAACTGCTATTGGAAATAATACCGCCGAAAATTTAGATTCTCTGGTGAAAAACAAATCCGGTATCGGAAAGATAACACTATTAGACACCGTTCATCGCAATGAATTTCCAATCGGAGAAGTGAAACTCAGCGATGATTCGATTTTCAAATTGTTAGATATCAAAGAACCCGGAGCATATACCCGAACGGCACTGTTAGGAATGAAAGCTGCATCGGAAGCCTATTTACAAGCCGGCAATCTCGATAAACGAAAATATAAAACAGCTTTAATATCGGCTACAACCGTTGCCGGTATGGGAAAAAGTGAACTCTACTACGGAAAATATTTGCATGAGAATTTTTCCAATGAATATATTAAAACTCATGAAGCCGCAGACAGTACTGAAAAAATTGCTGATTTTTTGAAAATAAAGGATTTTATTACAACAATAAGCACTGCTTGTTCTTCATCAGCAAACGCTGTGATGTTTGGAGCAAGATTAATCAAAGCCGGAATCGTTGACAGGGCACTTGTGGGTGGCGTAGATTCTCTTTCCAAATTTACCCTTAACGGATTCAATACCTTGATGATATTGGACAAACAGCTGTGTCGCCCCTTCGATAATTCACGGGCAGGGCTGAATATGGGCGAAGGTGCGGGTTTTTTGGTTTTGGATTCGGAAAAAACCGTGAAAACAGAAAATTTGCATGTTCTTGCCGAACTTGCAGGTTACGGAAATGCCAACGATGCCCATCACCAAACAGCTTCATCGCCCGATGGTTACGGACCCTATTTGGCAATGAAGGCGGCTTTGGAGCTATCCGGGTTAAATGCTAAAGATATTGATTATGTGAATGTTCACGGAACCGGAACCCCAAACAACGATTTATCGGAAGGTTATGCTCTGCTCAGATTATTCAACGGAAATGTTCCGCCGTTCAGTTCTACAAAAGCCAATACCGGTCATACTTTGGCTGCTGCCGGAGGCATTGAAGCTGTTTTTTCGGTTTTAGCTTTACAAAGCAGTTTGTTGTTTCCGAACTTGAATTTCGGCGAAAAAATGAATGAGTTCGATTTAATTCCAAATTTAAATTTGCAAAAAAATACTATTAAACACGTTTTGTCCAATTCATTTGGTTTTGGAGGAAACGATACTTCCTTAATTTTTTCAAAAATATAGGCTCATTACAAAATGTGAAAATTCGGTTTTTATTAATTTTAAATCAATCATTGTTTTTCTTGTTCACAAATTTTTCATTTTCAAATTTTATCAAATGTCAGTTTACATCAATGGTACCGCAGCTTTCATTTCACAAAACACCTTAAATTTCAACGAATTTCAAAAAGGACTTGTTGAATATGAAACAGATTTTCTGAAAACTGTTCCCGTTGATTACAAACCTTTTATGACCCCGATTGAAGCTCGACGAATGAGCAAAATTGTAAAAGACAGCATAGTAGCTGCCGAAACTGCATTAAAACAAGCCGGTGTTACAATGCCCGATGCAATCATTTGCGGAACCGGATTGGGAATTATTACCGATACCGAAAAGTTCCTCGAAAAAATGATTGATGACAAGGAGCAATATCTAACCCCAACATCGTTCATACAATCGACTCACAACACGGTTGCTGCTCAAATTGCCCTCCGTTTGAAATGTCATAATTATAACTTTACTTACGTGAATCGTGGGCATTCTTTTGAGAGTGCACTTTTGGATTCAATTATGATGTTGCGGGAAGGTAAGCGAAACATCTTGGTCGGAGGAGGCGATGAAATGACACCTCATTATTTTTCAGTAACCAAAAAAACAGGTTTTTGGAAGCAAGAGATAGTGAAAAATACTGAACTGTTCGGTACTAAAACATCAGGAGCTTTATGTGGCGAAGGTGTTGCTTTTTTTCTTGCTGATTCCCAAAAATCAAAATCAACACATACCGAATTAGTCGATTTGAAATTGTTCTACAAACCCGCCGACATCAAAGAAATATTCGATACCATAAAAATATTTCTTGACGCTAATTTAACTAAAATTTCCGATATCGACCTCGTTATTTTAGGAAACAACGGCGATTGGGAACAAGATAAAATCTATAAAACATTGCAGGAAACCATTTTTGAAGAAGTTCCGCAAGCCTATTTCAAGCATTTAAGCGGCGAATATCATACATGCGGAGCTTTTGCACTTTGGTTGGCTTCACAAATTGTATCTCACAAAAAATATCCCGAATTTATTAAAGCAAATGAAATGAAAACGGATAAAATAAATACTGTATTAATTTACAATCATTATTCAAATATCAATCATTCGTTGTTTTTATTAAAATCGATATAATTTTTCACAAAACGCATTTCGGAATATGAAATTTCATCGCCGAAATGCGTTTTAGCCTTACCAAATAAGGAATCCGGTTGAGAAGTAAAATATTCAATCAATTTGTTAATCTTTTCCTCGCTTACTAATTGATTTACATCTAATTCGCCTGTTCCGACAAAATAAGCCAGATGACCTTCAATTGTTGAAACAGCCAATTTTCGCTCGGCAGCGATTTCTGCAACACTTTTTCCGGATAAAAACAAGTCGAAACTTGCTTTGTTACTTGTTCCTGCAAGTTGTTTATTTTCTTTTTTTTCTGAAATATTCAATTCAATTTGTTGTTTTTGAATCCCCGTTTTTTCAACATAAGCCGAAATGATTTCAACGATTTCTTTTCCGTATTGTTTTACTTTTATTTTTCCGAACCCTTTTACTTTCGCCAATTCGGAGGTTGCTGTTGGTAAAAGGTGGCACAGCAGTTTTAAAACTTTGAAAGGCACAACCATGTATGTCGATACATCATTTTCGTCTGCCAAAGCATCTCGCCATTTTTTTAGTTCGGCGTACAGAATTGGATTTTCCACGTCTTCGCTAATTTCGGTTTTCGGCAAAGTCCGTGCAATTGCAGGTTTTGTGTAATCAATTTCGGCATTTGCTTTGGTTTGAATGTAGGAAAGTGTCGAAAATCCTTTGAGTGCGTTTTTGAGGCAGGTCTTTTTTATAAAAACGTCTTTTCTAATGTAGTCAATAGTATCGTCAAATGTTTTAGCAACAGTTTTGTTATCAGTATCAAAAGTGTTCGTTTGAAGAAACTTACTGATGTTTTCTTCAATTTTTTCTAAAAAATAAGTCGATGCTTTTTGTATCCTTTCTTGTAACTCCGGGTTGTTTTCAGGTAAAACATCAGCATTACTCAATGTATTTAATTGAATTTTAAATTTTTCGGCGACTTTGAAAATTTCTGTTTCCGATTTTTCGATGCTTAGTTTCAAATTTTTAGGAAAACTCTCACCTCCGATAGGATTTTCGGAGCATAATTTTTGCAAATAAAACATGCGTGAACGAAATTTGTTAAAATCGAAAAGCTCTGAAATCATAGATTTTTGAAAATCAATTTTTGAGCTGTTTAATTGGTCTTCACTCGGAATATTTTTGCTGATATTTTCCGTA
This sequence comes from Draconibacterium orientale, assembly GCA_020721645.1. Taxonomy (GTDB): domain Bacteria; phylum Bacteroidota; class Bacteroidia; order Bacteroidales; family JAADGE01; genus DYMH01. Next base: position 30,005 of record DYMH01000013.1, on the reverse strand, counting down.
AAATCGGAAATCGTACCATCGGTTTTAACGCTGTAATTGCCAATGGGCGTTGAGAGTACCAAACCTTCAAAAGTCTTGCAACGGCTCAGAGCCACATACACCTGCCCGTGGGCAAACGACAAATTGGCATCGACAATGGCACGCTCAAACGTTAATCCCTGACTTTTATGAATTGTGATAGCCCAAGCCAATTTGAGCGGATATTGAGTAAAAGTACCGACAACAACCTCTTTGATTTGTTTGCTGAGCTCATCGAGTTCGTATTTCACATTGTTCCATTCGGTTTTTTGAACAAGAATTTTAGAGTTTTCGCCCGGGCACTGAACATAAATATTTTCGCTGTTGATGTCCGAAATTTGCCCGATTTTTCCGTTGAAATATTGTTTTTCGGGATTTAAATCGTTTTTAATAAACATCACCTGTGCGCCAACTTTTAATTCTAATTTTTCTTCCGTAGGCAGCATATAGCTTGGGAAATCGTCTTTGATTGTTGCATTGAAATAGTGCGATTTTTGTTTTAATTCCGTAAGTTTGGCTGCGTTGATATTTTGTGCAGTCGCGTTGTGTGTTGTAAGAGTGATGTAACCGTCTTCTTCTTTGGGTTTAAAATCAGGTAAGTATCTTTCGTTTAATTTAATAATGGTGTTTGGCGAAATTTTATTTTGTCGCACTTCGTTCAAAATATCAATAAACATTTTGTCCGATTGGCGATATATTTTAGTCAATTCGATATTCACGGGTTGGGTAAGTTTCAAAGCCTTACTGCTGAAAAAATATGCGGTATCGTAATATTCGCATAACAGTCTCCATTCGTCATCTTTTACAATGGGCGAAAGTTGATGCAAATCGCCAATCATCAGTAATTGTACTCCGCCGAAGGGTTTTGTGCGGTCTCGGTATTTTCGCAGAACTGTATCGATGCCGTCGAGCAAATCGGCGCGTACCATGCTTATTTCATCGATAACCAATAAATCCATTCCCTGAATAATTCGGATTTTGTCTTTCCGAAATTTGAAATAATTAATACGCGAATCATCATCGTTGCCCGATTGTTTTTCGGGAATAAACGGTCCGAATGGCAATTGGAAAAACGAGTGAATGGTAACTCCGCCTGCATTTATTGCTGCAACGCCTGTTGGTGCAACAACAACCATGCGTTTAGGTGTACGGGTTTTCAAACTGTGAAGAAAGGTCGTTTTTCCCGTTCCGGCTTTACCGGTGAGGAAGATATTTTTATTGGTAAATTGGACGAAATTGTAAGCGAGTTCGAGTTGTGGGTTTTGTTGCATTTCTTTTGGTCTTAATATTTGAGAAACTCAAAACTCAAAATTAAAAACAAATGTTTAATTTTGCAGATATTTTTGCGACACTTTTATGAACAAAATAATTAATTATAAAAATATTTACAGGGTAACAATAATTATTATTGTAACTGTTTTGTTTCTAATTTTAGTGTACAAGTTTTCTATTTTCTATATGTTAATACCTTTTTTTTTCTATACAAGTTTTACTATATGGGGTGTATTTTCCATTGATTCACAATTTTATACACACGTGATTTGCAATTTTGATACAGAAAATGAAATCGCATTAACTTTCGATGACGGTCCGAATCCGGAAACGACCGAAAAAATATTGGATATTCTCAAATATCATCAAATTAAAGCCAGCTTTTTTTGTATCGGAACGCAAATAGAAAAATATCCGGAAATATTTCAACGGATTGTAAATGAAAAACATACAATTGGGAATCACACTTGGAGTCATCACAATTTCTTTGCTTTTTTATCATACAAAAAAGTTTTACAAGAAATTGTTAAAACAAATGCCTATATTTACAAATACACCAACAAATCAACCATACTATTTCGTCCGCCGGTAGGAATTTTGAATCCAATAATCGCAAAAGTGTGTAAAAATATGAATCTTAAAATAATTGGCTGGAATTTGCGTTCTTTGGATACCGTAAAATCAAAATCAAAAGTTTTAATGCGTTTAAGCAAGGTTAAAGCCGGCGACGTTGTTTTGTTGCACGACAACCGACAAAGTACTCCCGAAATATTGGAAAAATTTATAGGAATAATTGCAGAAATTAAATTGAAATGTACAGATTTTAATGAAATTGTTAATTAGTTTGAAAATTATGAAAAAATATCTTGTTTTATTATTAGTGTTATATTCTTTTACAATATATTCTCAAATTCCTTCAGGATTTCAAAAAATTACAAATCCGAAAGAAACTGCCGACAAAATTAAAATCGTTTCCGATAAAATTATAACCCAAGAAAGTGATTTCAGGCAGTTGAAACATTTAAGTATTTTAGCAAATGATATTGAAAGCAAAGGGCATTTTTCGTTCAAAAAAACCAATCTTTTACGCTGGGAATACACTGTTCCGTATAAATATAAAATTGTGATGAACGGAAAAAACTTGTGGATAGACGATGGCAAAAAAGTACAGAAATTTGATACAAAATCCAACAAAATGTTTGGAGAAATCAACGATTTAATGCTTGGTTTGTTGCAGGGAAATATTTTGGAAAGTAAAAATTTTACCGTACAGTTTTATCAAAATAAACAAACGACTTTGGCTGAATTGTCGCCGCAAAGTTCGTCCATGAAGGAATTTCTCTCAAAAATTCAAATATATTTCGATTCCAAAGACTTTTCGGTTTCGAAAGTGAAAATGCTTGAAAAATCCGGAGACTACACCTTAATTGAATTTTTAAATAAAAAAGACAATCAACCAATAGCTGATTCTTATTTTAATATTAAATAAAAAAGGTAATTTTTAAATATTCTTAATCAATGTCCAAAATAAAATTCTTAATCTTTTTCGCTACCATTTCTATTTTTTTTAATTCCTGCATATCACATCGCTTTGTGAAACAAGATTATTTTGTGTGTTCCGACCGTGTTTACCGAGCTTTCGATGATACAGTGCAGTCGAATGTTTATACAACAACCATCGATTTATATAAAAATCATTTTTCGGGCATTTCAATCATAAAATATGAAGGAAACGAAACATACCGAGTTGTTTTTTTGAATGAAATGGGAATGAAATTTTTCGATTTTCGCATTGGGCGAGACACTTCCGAAATTCTTCAAATATTTTCTGCACTGGATAAAAAAGCTTTGACAAATATACTTATATCAGATTTTGGTACAGTTCTGATGAATACACACGATTTGGGCGAGACGAAATTATTGTGGTCGAAAGCCGATAAATGCCATGCTATCAGACCCGAAGACCCGCAGCTTTATTATATTCTTGCTTCGGACAGTACGCATGTGCTGCGAATTGATAGATTTTCGAAATATAGAAAATTAACCGAATATAATTTTAGCTACGACAGTATCGGGCAAATCAATAAATTTAATGTTCATCATCGAAACATTCGATTTACTATGAATTTTGAAAAAATTTTAAAACATTAATAAATCCGTTATCAGAATTACAATTGATGTGCAAATTTTTTAATTTGTGATTTTTTCAGAGATATCGCCAATACAATGCAAGAAATTCCCAACAATAGGATACCTATCAAGAAAACACCCGAAAAATCTATCAATTCAAAGAATAAAACACCCAAAAGTGGGGCTATACCACCTCTGACACCTGTGAGCGTTAAATGTATGGATTGATATTCGGCAATATCGCTTTTCCGGCAAAAATATGCCGAACCGATATACCACAACAAAGCCATTAAAGCTCCGAATATTCCGTAAAAAATGTATGCTATTCCCAATAAATAATATATTTTGATATGAAAAACGGTTGTGTATCCCGGAAAAAATTCTGTTAATGCAATAAACACCAATTGCAACAGGAGCATTGAAAAAGTATAAATTCCAAATTTTCGCGGGTCGATACGGCTCATCAATTTTCCGAACATCGGCAGTAAAAATATTGAAACAATATTGTAGGCATTTTTATAAAAAGCAATTTCGGTATAATCCATGTTCAGCTTTTTACTCAAAAAAATCGAAATCACAGGCGTTGTTATCATCCATGCAAATCCGTAGAGCATAAAACCGATTTCAAAATCGCGAAACGGCTTATCCAAACGTAATATGGAAAACATACTTTTCATTGCTTTTTTCAACGAAATGTACAATTTTTCCTTTTCGGGCAAAGCTTCAGGCGGTAAATAGTCGATGCCGGTTAAAATGTATATCGACACAATACGCATCACCCCCAATATTGGGAATATATAAATATAAATGTATGGCGAAAAATCTAATAAAATACCAAAAACAAAAGTAACAACAAGCATCACGATTTTATTTATTGTAGCCGAATATCCAAAATACTTTCCAAAATCGTAATGATTATAATTGTTTTTCAGCAAGATATTAATTGCAGGCAGAATAATGGGCGTTGAAAGGTAGTAAAAGAAAAAAATACTCAGAAAAATCAACTGAAAAATAAAAGCATTTTGCCCTGTAATAGAGTGATTTGGAAAAATAAGTGTGAAAAAAAACGGAACTCCCGAAATAAATGCAAAAATCCGTATCATGCGTTTTTTGCGAACTGTTTGCTGAAAATAATAATTAAAGATAAAGGAAAATAATAATAAGATTCCTCCGAATTGAAAAAGGATTCCCACCTGAACATTGGTTCCATTCAAACTTTTCAACAAAATAAACTCCGACAAGGCTATGATTCCGAAAATAAATCCATCGAAAATGGAAAAAATTCCGTGAAGTAAAAAGGTTTTTTTTACTTTGTCGCGTCCTATTTTTCGGCGAATCAACCGTATGATATATCTTGTTTTAAGACTTTCAAAAGCCTTTTTCTTCTTCATTTTAGAAAATTTATTGCAAAACTATGTATAAATAATGCAAAATTTTCGTTTAAAATATTAAATTTGTTTTTTAGTTTTGTAAGAATTTTTCACACTCTCATTAATAGCTCACTTTTAGATGAAAGTCCTTAAATATGAAGAAGATGGTTTTTTGCCCGGAATTACACTCGATTCCGATGCAGGGAAGCTTATGATTACAGGCAGAGCTTGCCCCGAAGACCCAACAGAATTTTATAAACCAATTTTCGATTGGATTGATGAATATGCAAACAGCCCAAAAGATAAAACGATTTTCGATTTTAAATTGTCTTATTACAACACGGCTACTTCAAAAATTTTGATGATGCTTCTTCAACGAATGGAAGAATTGGCGGGCGATGGGCACGATGTTCTCATTCGCTGGCATTATCCGACAGACGATGAAGATATGCAGGAGGCAGGCGAAGATTATTCCGAAATGGTCGAAGTGAAATTTGAAATGGTGCCTTACGAAGAAGAATAATGAAAATTTTTTACCCCGATAAATCTGAAAAAGATTCCAAACGCGAGCATAAACTCGCGTTTTTTTCGTTTTTATCCTAAGATTAGAATATCGTTAACACAATTATCCGAAAAAAATCACCATGATTTTAAGCCATCTAAAATCTTTTTTTTTGTTTACAGTTCAGCTTTTTTTTGCAAGCACCGTTTGGGGGCAAAACGTTGAAATACCTAAAATTACATCGGTCAATATCAAGCCCATAAATCTCAAACCAATCATCACTTGGTCGATGCAACAGCCCGAAAAGATTGACGGCTACATCGTCAAACGCCTGATTTACAATTTTCCGGGCGTTGTCGATTATTCTTATAACACCATAGCTCAAATTGACGACCCAAATATTTTTTCATTTCTCGACACCACAACCAATCTGGGACCTGCAAAGCCCGAAGAAAGAATCGAAACATATCGTATTGCGGCGTACAAAACAGAAAATGGGCAAATTTTGCTCAGCCCCATGAGCGAACCTTTTAAAACCGTTTTCCTGCAATCGACTTTCGATTTATGCAAAAAAAGGAATGTTCTGCGTTGGAATCATCAAACTCAAAATATCGAAACTTTTTCACTTCACAAATCAAGCAACGGAAGCCCTTTTCAGATTATTGTGAGTACAACGGATACCGTATTTTACGATTTCGACATCCAAACCGAAACCCACTACACGTATCGAATTACACAAACTATCGATGGTTTTCTTTCCCAATCCGGCAACGATACCCTGTTCACAAATACCTTAAAAGTCCCGGATTTTATTAATTCTCAATGCCTGCAAGTCAAGTCAGACACATTCAATCTTGTGTTTCGTTGCGATACAACAGCTCAAATTACTGATTTTGTTTTGTTAAAATCACAAAGAATACCCGAAAATTTCGATACTCTGGCTGTGATTCCTTTTTTGAGGAGCGATGAAATTCATTTTTCCGATTTCCAAATATCGGGCGAAAATCACTATTTTTATGTGCTCATTGCCCGAAATTATTGCAAATTCGAGACCCAACGCTCAGATACCTTGTCCAATATAGTCTTAAATTCTGAATATCGAGATAAAACAAACATTCTCACTTGGAACACAATTACTAAATCAAATGATTATCAACTATCTCGACAAATTCCGAGCGAAGATTTTCAAATTATTGCATCTACTTCAAATACAACTTATTCCGATGATATTTCATCGTTTTACGCCGAACAATTTGCAAGCGGAAATTCGTCCGCAACATTTTGTTATACAATTTCTTCAAAAATTGATTCAAATATATGTAAATCAATATCAAACACTACTTGTTTGAAGCCGGAGGAAATTATTTTTGTTCCCAATGCCTTTAATCCGAACGACACACACGAAGACAATCGCACGTTTAAACCAAAAATTGCTTTCGCTGCCGAATACCGGATGTCAATATACAGCCGAAACGGAAGTTTGGTTTTTGAAACAAACGACCCAAACCAAGGTTGGACAGGCTTCGATGCAAGCGGGTCGCCATATCCACAGGCAACATATATCTATTATATCTCGTATAAAAATAATAATGGAAAAAAAATTGTAAAAACAAGTTATATTACACTTTTAAATGAAATAAAATAATACACAAAATATCAAAATAAAATATCGTATTTTAAGATTAATTTTAAAAAAATTATGTTAAATTTGTAAAAAAGGATTAACCCAAAAATATATTTTGCATTTATAAATTAGAGTTAAATACGTAGTATAAAAAAACGTATCCTGAAATTATCCTGTTTCAGGTTTTTTGTTGGAAAAAAAATTGAGAAAAAATAGTTTTAAAAAATAAGTTTATGCGAGTTCACTACGCCTATTCAAAAGAACAGCGACAACTCATCGATTCGAAAATGAAAGAATTGTTGATGTGTACTAAGCGATTGACTGCCGATGCTTCTCACGAACGTGTTATTAGGGCTTTTCGTTATGCCGATAATGCACATTACGGCATATTGCGGAAAACCGGCGATGAAATTCCTTATATCATACACCCGATTGAAGTTGCCACAATAGTTGCCAAAGAAATGGGATTCGGCTCTGTTACCATTGCAGCCGCACTTTTGCACGATACTGTTGAAGACACAGATTCTACCTTAGAAGAAATTGAACGTGAATTTGGAAAAGATATTGCAGTGATAGTGGACGGTGTAACGAAAATCACCAATGTTTTTAATCCCCATCGAAGCGACCAAATCGAAACCTTTCGCGATATGATACTCAAAATGTCGAAAGACAGACGCATTGCTTTCGTAAAAATTGCCGACCGCTTACACAATCTACGAACCATGGTAGGGATTCGCGAAAACAGCCTGATGATTAAATCCGGCGAATCTCTCGATGTGTATGCACCCTTAGCCTACAAACTCGGGCTTTTCAATATTAAAAAAGAAATAGAAGACCTCAGTTTTAAATACAGACAACCTACTGAATATCAAGAGCTAAAAGATTTGGCAGATAACAACAGCGAACAACGGAACGAAATTTTTAAAGTAATGTCGGCACCGCTTTCCGAAATGCTGAAAAACAACGGCTACGAATTTGAAATCATTCCGGTAACCAAATCGCTCTACCAAACATGGCAAATAATAAAAAACAATAAAATCACTTTTGCCGATATTCATAATTTCATGTCGGTACGTTTGATATTTAAAAATGTTGTCTATTATTCTGAAAAAGTGCAGGCATTTATGATTTATGCCTCCATTTCCGAACTGTTTAATGTTCGCGGGCTTAAAGATTGGATAACAGAACCTCGAAGCAACGGATTTGAAGCCCTGATTACCGATGTGATGCTCGGGAGCTGGGTTGAAGTGCAAATCATGTCCCAACGAATGGGCGAAATAGCACAAACAGGTTATGCTGCCGACCACGAAAACCTACATCAAAAGAATTTCGACCGCTGGTTGCGTTCAACGGGAAAGAAAATTAATAACGACAGTTTGACCAATGAAGAAATCATGGAAATTCTTCATCCGGAAGACAAAGAAATAGATGTTTTTTCGGAAACAGGAGATATTATCTCGCTGAAAAAAAATTCGACAGTGCTCGATTTTGCTTTCTATATCCATAAAGACCTTGGCATGAAATTTAAATATGCCGAAGTAGGAAACAAAGCCGTGCGTATTGATTATGTGCTGCACGAAGGCGACCGTGTGAAAGTATTTACAGCCGAAGATATTACAGTTGAGAAAAATTGGATAGCATACGCCGTTACGGCAAAAGCAAAAACAACAATCAGACGGCATTTTAACAAAATTCAGAAACAATTGGTTACACAAGGCAAACAATTGTTTAATAATTTGGCTGCCGATTTTCCGCTCGAAGATAATATTTTAAAACGCCTGCGAATCCGCTTCAATTGCAAGGATACCGATGATTTCTTTAAGAAAATGGCTGCCGCTGAGATTTCGGAAAATACTGTTTTAAATTATTTAAAAAAACGCAAAGCTTCGCTCATGGGGCGTTTGATTGGAGGTATTTTTGGTAAATCGGAGGACGATGATTTAATTGATATTTCGGATACGGATTTGGTTGAGTTCAATAAAAAAAATTTTATAATCAACAGTGCCGACCAATTTGAATTTTCGAGCTGTTGCAACGCCTTGCCCGGCGATGAGTGTATAGCATACAAACAACCCGATAGTACGGTTATTGTACACAAACGAGAATGCAAAGAAGCCATTGCACTGAATACTTCCGAAGGTAAAAATACGGCAGCCGTTCATTGGCAAATGAAAATCGCAGATGTTTTTCCGGCAAATATTTATTTTGAAGGAAGCGATAGGCATTCAGTTCTGATTGATGTTATCAATGTTATTTCAGGACATTTGCATTTGAATATGACCTCATTGAATATCGAATCCAAACTCAATTATTTTTCAGGAAGCATTACTTTTAAAGCTCCGAACAAAGACGTTGTGCAAAAATTGTTGCACGAAGTCGCTTCGATAAAAAATATTCGAAAAGTTTATAGGGTTTGATAGTTTGATGTGATGATTTTTTGATGTGATGATTTTTTGATGTGATGATGTGATGATGTGATGATTTTTTAATGTGATGATTTTTTGATGTGATGATTTTTTGATGTGATGATTTTTTGATGTGATGATGTGATGATGTGATGATTTTTTGATGTGATGATGTGATGATGTGATGATTTTTTGATGTGATGATGTGATGATTTTTTGATGTGATGATGTGTTGATGCAGAAATAAAAAAAAGTGAAAAATGATTTAATTTCACTTTTCACTTTTCACTTTTCACTATTCACTATTCACTATTCACTATTCACTATTCACTATTCACTATTCACTTTTCACTATTCACTTTTCACTTTTTAGTGCCACGATGTTTTTTTTGTATTAATCGGATTGATACAAATTACCGGAATTTGTGAGCTGTTGAAAATAATTTGTTCATCGATAGAAGAAAAAATCGGCAACATTTTATCTTGGTCAATCAAAGTCATAATTAATTCCGATTCATTTTCTACCGCATAATCGATAACCTGTTTGGCAAAATTTCCGGCAGTGGGCGAAGAAACTTTATCCACATATTCTACGCCGTATTTATCGAATAAAGTTTTAATTTGCTTCGTTATACTCATAATTTTGCCTTTGTAATAACTTTCCGATTCAAATTTCGGGAACAAATGAACTATTGAACCAAAGGTTTTGGCAATGTTTACAGCCCAAACAACTTTTTGTCGGTCTTGGGTGTAAGCAGTAATGGGGAAAATGATATTTTTGTAGCCGCCCGAAAAAATTCGTTTTTGAACCACAATGGTGGGCACGCTGGTTGCCGTAATAACTTTCAAAGCAAAGCTTCCGGTAATTTTTTGAAATCCGACTTTTCCGTGAGTTCCCAAAATGATAAGTTTTACCGATAATTTTTCGGCTACTTTTTCAACTTTTTTTAGAAAATTCCCGCTTTTTATCAAATATTCAACTTGTAAATCGTGCTCTTTTGAATATTTGGAAACCGTTTTTTCCATTTTATCGACGATGGTATCTCGTGTTAATTTTTCTTCTTCAAGGTATTTTTGGGTGTCTCGGTTAATGACATGAAGTAAAAATACACGATATTTCATGTTCTTAGCAAGAACAATTGCGTGTTCCAATGCATTGTCGCACACTTCCGAAAAATCGGTAGGTACCAAAATAATATCGTTTAACGTCTTTTTCATATTTCTTAATTTTTGTTTTATAATTTATCAAAATTAATGCCATTTGTTCTTTGCTAATTTACTGAAAATTTGTAAATAAAACAAAATTTTCATACATTTTTATATGAAATATATTTTTTGTTCTTAGCGTTAAAAGTTCTCAACAATCCAACTGACAGATATTTACTTTATTCAAACAGTGTCAATATCAATTTTCGTTTTCCGGCATTATTTCGAAATTCACATAAGTAAATACCTTGCCACGTGCCTAAATTAAGCTGTCCCGAAGTAATCGGAAGCATGAGCGATGAACCGATAAGAGTTGTTTTAATGTGCGACGGCATATCGTCCGATCCTTCATCGGTGTGGGTGTAGTATGTTTGATTTTCGGGTATCATGAGATTCATAATATTCTCAAAATCAATACGAACCGATGGGTCTGCGTTTTCATTTACAGTCAATCCGGCTGATGTGTGTTTGAGAAAAATGTGCATCATTCCCACAGCAGGTAAATCCGAAAATTCTCGTTCAATAAGTCTGGTTATCAGATGATAACCTCTATTGAAAGAAGGTAAAACGATTTCTTTTTGTCTTATCATAATTGAGTAGAAAGTTTAAAAGTAGAAAGCAGGAGTGAAATTTCTTTCATTTTCACATTCTCAAATTTTCTGTAATTTACAAATTTCGTACAATACTTTGCATAAAAAAAAGTTTTATACAGCGTGTGTTTAATTATATTTGCAATTCTTTTTTCCCGGTTTATGAAAATAACAATCCTTAGTATTCTTTTATTTTTTTCGAGCGAATTATGTTTTTCGCAAAATGTAACAGTTTCAGGTCGTATCATTAACGAAAACGGCAAATCTGTCGATTATGTTGATATTTTTTCGACCGACGACCGTTTTTATACACAATCCGATGCCAACGGGCTTTTCTCAATTCAAATTCCGATTTCGGTTTCTACTTTGGTTTTCAGGCATCAAAATTTCGTTCAATTGTTTTGGCAATTTAAGCATACGGGGCAAGACTTACAATTTGATATTATACTCGAATCGAAAGATAATCTTTTGGACGAAGTGACGGTTTCCGATACCAAACTCAATTCTTCGGGCACCATGCGTATCGACCCCAAAGTGATTCGGGTGATACCCTCGGTTTCGGGCGGCATCGAAAGTTTGTTGATGACTCAGTTGGGTGTCAGTTCGCACAACGAGCTGAGTTCGCAATACAATGTTCGCGGCGGAAATTTCGACGAAAATCTGGTGTATGTAAACGGAATCGAAATCTATCGCCCACAACTCGTACGTTCGGGGCAGCAAGAAGGATTGAGTTTCGTAAATCCGCAAATGGTGTCGGCAGTACATTTTTCGGCAGGTGGTTTTGAAGCTCAATACGGCGATAAAATGGCATCGGTACTCGATGTTAAATATCGAAAACCCACGAAATTCGGCATGTCGGCTTCGGCAGGTTTGCTTGGTGCCGATTTATTTGTTGAAGGAACAGCTTTTTCCAAAAAACTGAAATTTCTTTCCGGATTACGCTATAAAACAAATCGTTACATTCTTAACAGCTTAGAAACCACCGGTGCATATCGCCCTTCATTCATTGATTATCAGGCTTATATAACTTATTCTGTAAATTCTAAGTTCGATTTCAATTTGCTTTTTAATGTTGCCGACAATAAATTCAATTTTGTTCCACAATCCAGCCATACTTCTTTCGGAACAATTTCGAGCAGTTATGGTTTAGATATTTATTTTGAAGGCAAAGAAGCCGATCGTTTTTTCTCTACTACCGGTGCGTTAACTGCCGATTTTCACCCTTCCACTGCCTTACAATTGTTTTTAACCCTATCGGGCTTCACAACTTATGAAGCCGAAACATTTGATATACTGGGAGCCTATCAACTCAATGAATTGGACCGAGATATTGGATCGGGTAACGCAGGCGACAGCATCTTAAATCTGGGAGTCGGAGCGTTTTTAAATCATGCAAGAAATTATTTAAACATCAATCAATTAAGTTTATCGCATTCCGGAATTTACAGCACCGATGAGAATACTGTCCGTTGGGGTGCCGAAGTTCGTGAATATCAAATTGATAACAAGCTCGATGAATGGCAAATGATTGATTCTGCCGGATATTCAATTCCGTATAATACTGAATATCTGAATGTTTACGAAAATATCAAAGCAAAAAATAAATTAACGAATCAGAATATTATCAGCTATTTACAAGATACTTACAACTTTGAAACGTCTTCAGCAAAATTTGAAATCAATGGCGGATTGCGTGGAAATTACAACACGTACAATTCTCAATTGCTTGTCAGTCCGCGACTTTCGGCTGCATATCAACCTGAAACCGAACATAAACATATTTTCAGACTTTCGGGCGGATTGTATTATCAGCCGCCTTTTTACAAAGAAATCCGCATGAAAGACGGAACGTTGTTAGACAATAGCCGGGCACAAAAATCCATTCACTTTGTGGCAGGTAACGAGTTCGTATTCAAATCGTTTGGGCGACAGTTTAAAATGTACACCGAAATTTATTATAAAATTCTTGATGATATTATTCCGTATCAAGTTGATAATGTGCGTGTAAGATATTATGCAAACCAACGAGCTTCGGGCTATGCCACGGGTATTGATATGAAAATAGGCGGCGAATTTGTGCCCGATGTTGATTCGTGGTTTAGTTTGTCGATAATGCAAACTCGGGAAAATGTTTATGACAACGGCACGGGGACCGACGATGGATTTGGATATTATCCTCGTCCAACCGACCAACGAGCAACTGCCGGAATTTTTTTTCAGGATTACATTCCGGGACATAAAAATTTCAGGGCACACCTGAATTTGCTGTACGGTACGGCTTTGCCCTACGGTCCGCCAAATACGCAGCCGTATGATGCACAGTTGCGAATGCCCGATTACAAACGTGTGGATATTGGATTTTCGGCAGTCCTCGTCGATTCGGAAGCCGGAAAACCTTCGTCGAAATTTAAAAAAGTGAAAAGTGCTTGGCTGACCATTGAAGTCTTTAATTTGTTGGATATCGATAATACAATTTCGTATAATTGGGTGCGTGTTGTTCCTAATTCTGCTATTGCATTTAATTCTAATTACGAACAATATGCAGTTCCCAATCACCTAACCGGAAGGCGTTTGAATCTGAAATTATCGCTTTCGTTCTGATAAACACAAATTATCAATTAACAATTGACAATTATCAATTATTTAATGCCTTTTAACCCTCAAAAATACTACATCTTTCTTGTTTCGATATTTATCGGAACCGGCTTGATTATTTGGTCGGAATTGCCGACAAAAGAAAATCACATTACAACCTGTATTTTCAAAAATGTTACAGGATACCCGTGCGAGTTTTGCGGAACCGGACGGGCACTAATTTTTCTGAGATACGGCAAAGTCTATCATTCCATAATGAGTAACCCCTTAGGAATAATGATGTCGGTTTTTTTAAGCATTTCCATTGTTTGGGTTGTTGTGGATTTAATCAGAAAAAAAGAAACCTATTTTCCGGCTATTAATCGAAAAGTAAGTCCGATGTTTATTGTTGTAATAATCCTGTTTGTTATTGTAAATTGGATTTGGAATATTTATAAAGATATTTGAGTTACAAGTTGAAAGTAGAAAGTATCCATTATCTATTATCAAAATAGTGCTCCTTAACATATTTTTCAGTTTAAAAATCATTTTGAAATCTCGTGAAGTCTTTGTAATCTTGTGGACGATTTTTCGATTTGCAAATCATTGTAAATCAGTAAAATTAAGTATAATTATAAACCACAAATCTGTATAAAAATGAACTCAAATTATTACATCGAACTCGAAGAAAAATACGGTGCACACAATTATCACCCTTTGCCGGTAGTTTTGGCAAAAGGAGAAGGCGTTTTCGTTTGGGATGTTGAAGGCAAAAAATATTTCGATTTTTTATCGGCATATTCTGCTGTAAATCAAGGACATTGTCATCCAAAAATTGTCAATGCCATGGTTGAGCAAGCAAAAGTTTTAACTCTCACTTCAAGAGCATTTTTTAACAATGTTTTGGGCGAATACGAAAAATATGCAACCGAATATTTTGGTTATCAAAAGCTTTTGCCGATGAACTCGGGTGCCGAAGCCGACGAAACAGCTTTAAAATTAGTTCGTCGATGGGCTTATGTAAAAAAAGGCGTTCCCGAAAATATGGCAAAAATTATAGTTTGCAACGATAATTTTCACGGTCGCACAATCTCCATTATTTCGATGTCCACCGACCCGGATTCTTACAGCGGTTTCGGTCCGTTTACACCCGGTTTTGAAAAAATTCCTTACAATGATATTCCTGCTTTGGAAATAGCGTTGCAAGACCCGAATGTTGCAGCTTTCCTCGTAGAACCAATCCAAGGCGAAGCCGGTGTTTTTGTTCCCGAAGACGGCTATTTGAAAAAAGCATTCGACTTGTGCAAAGCCAAAAACGTATTGTTCGTTGCCGATGAAGTACAAACCGGACTTGCTCGAACCGGAAAATTACTTGCCTGCGACCATGAAGGTGTTCGCCCCGATGTATTGATTCTGGGCAAAGCTCTTTCGGGTGGAACAATGCCTATTTCTGCTGTTCTTGCCGACGATGATATCATGTTGGTTATCAAACCCGGCGAACATGGTTCAACCTTTGGCGGAAATCCTTTAGCCGGACGGGTTGCTATTGCCGCTCTTCAAGTAATAAAAGACGAAAAATTAGCCGAAAATGCTGCTAAAATGGGCGAAATTTTCCGCAGCGAATTGCGTAAAATAAAATCGGATATGATCGAATTGGTTCGCGGCAAAGGACTTTTAAATGCCGTAATTATCAAACCGAAAAACGGTAAAGAAGCTTGGGACGTATGCGTGGCAATGAAAGACAACGGTTTGCTTGCAAAACCCACACACGGGCATATTATTCGATTTGCTCCGCCTTTAACAATTAACGAAACGCAAATTCACGAAGCCGTTGCCATTATTGCAAAAACATTGGCACAGTTTTAAACAATTGTTTGTTGATAAAATATAAAAAAGCATAGATATTTTCTATGCTTTTTTTTTAATTTATCGAAAACAGTTTTCGTCTTTCAAAAAATCATAATAAAAAACATGTTTCTAAACTTATCATTCAATTTCAGAAAGGAAAAAATAAGTCATAATTTTGCTGATACTTTTCTAAATACTCACTACTAATTACTAAATACTAATATGAAAACAATATTTGTCATCGGAGCTGGTTTATCGTCTTCTACATTAATTCAGTATCTTCTTGATCAGTCCGAAAAATTGGATTGGAAAATCAAGGTGGGTGATGTTTCTTTGGAAACGGCACAACGCAAAATCGGTGGGCACAAAAACGGCGAAGCCATAGAATTTGACATTTTTAACGAATCGCAACGCGAAAAAGAAATCTCGGAATCGGATTTGACGGTTTCGATGCTCCCCGCACGTTTTCACTATTTGGCGGCGGAATGTTGCGTGAAATTTAAAAAAGATATGGTTACGGCGTCTTATGTTTCGCCCGAAATGAAGGCATTGTCGGAAGAAGCCGAAAAAGCAGGAATTATGATGATGAACGAAATCGGCGTGGACCCGGGAATCGACCACATGTCGGCGATGCTAATAATAGACAGAATAAAGGAGCAGGGCGGAAAACTGACTTCTTTTCAATCGTACACCGGCGGACTCGTTGCACCGAAATATGACAACAATCCATGGAATTATAAATTTACGTGGAATCCGCGAAACGTTGTGTTGGCGGGAGCCGGCGGTTCGGCACAAATTATCGAAAACGGGCGATATAAATTCATTCCGTATCATCAATTGTTCAAGCGAACATCGCGAATCGAAGTGCTGAATTACGGCGAGTTTGAAGTATATTGCAATCGCGATTCGCTGAAATATCGCAAACCGTACAATATCGAAAATATCCCGACCATGATTCGCGGAACAATGCGCCGTCCGGGGTTTGCAAAGGCTTGGGATACGTTTGTGCAACTCGGTGCAACCGACGATTCGTTTGCAATCGAAAATTCGGAAAACATGACGTATCGGGAGTTTATCAACACATTTTTGAATAATGAGTGTCTTGATAAAACAGAAAAAAGTCTGGCAAAATTTCTGAAAGTAGATTTGGATTCCGAAATCATGTACAAACTGCGCTGGCTGGGCATTTTCAAAGATACAAAAATTGGGTTGAAACATGCGACACCGGCTCAGGTTCTTCAAAAAATCCTCGAAGAAAAATGGCAACTTGCCCCGGAAGACAAGGATTTGATTGCCATGCAACATATTTTTGATTACGAAAAAGACGGTAAAAAGCACCGCATAAAATCATCGCTCGTTGTTGAAGGCAGAGATACGGTTCACACTGCCATGTCGATAACAGTCGGTGTGCCTGTTGCAATTGCGGTGAAAATGATTCTAACGGGCGTTTTCAAAGAAAAAGGCGTTCACATTCCGGTAACGAAAAATTTCTATTTGCCGGTTTTGGAAGAATTGAAAGAATACGGAATTCGGTTTGTGGAAGAAGAGTTTTTGATGTGATGATGTGTTGATGTGATGATTTGGTGATGTGATGATGTGATGATTGGTTGATTGGGTGATGTGATGATTTGGTGATGTGATGATGTGATGATTGGTTGATGGGGTGATGTGATGATTGGTTGATGGGGTGATGTGATGATTTGGTGATGTGATGATTTGGTGATGTGATGATTTGGTGATTGGTTGATTTGGTGATGTGATGATGTGATGATTGGTTGATGGGGTGATGTGATGATTTGGTGATTGGTTGATATGTGATAATTTTGCGAAAATTATGTAAAAATAAAAGATAAGAAAATGATAAAAACAGGCAATGAGATAGTTGATGTTAGTTTTGACTTTGCTCTTGCGATTATTGAATTTTCGGAAAAACTTGATGACAATAAAAAATATGTAATCAGTCGCCAAATACTAAAATCAGGAACATCAATCGGTGCAAATATACGAGAAGCACAAAATGCCGAAAGTAAGTTGGATTTTATTCACAAATTAAAAATATCAGCAAAAGAAGCAGATGAAACTGAATATTGGTTATTGTTATGTCAACATTCCAAAAATTATCCTGAGACACTCGAATTACAAAATAAGTTACTCAGTATTAAGAAATTATTATCAAAAATCATTTCCTCTTCAAAAATCACAAAAACCAATTAATCAACACATCACCAAATCAACACATCAACCAATCAGCAAATCATCACATCAACACATCAATTTAATTTTTACTCAACAATTCAGCCGTTTTCACAAGTTTTATAAATTCAGCCCGATAACCGTCTGTATCTTTTCCTTTTGCTCCGGAAGCCAAATTTGAAATCATTTCGAAATCGGCTTTGCCCTTATATTCTGATTTTCTCAGAATCATTCCAAAACCTGCAACTGCAGCGGCAAATCTGAAATTATCGGAAGTTTTGTCAAGGGATATTTTTTCATCGATAACAGGAGTTTCAACCAAAATACTCTTGTCTTCTTTCGGATTTTTGTATCTGAATTTCAGAGTCATCAACTCGTTTCCGGTTTGGGCGGCATTGTTGGTTTTATATTCCTGATATTTCAATTTGCTCTGATTCGAATTAATTTCGGCAGCACCCGCAGGAACAATTTCGTATAAAGCCGTAACAGTGTGCCCCGGACCGAGTTCGCCGGCATCTTTTTTATCGTCTTCAAAATCTTCGGTATTCAACATTCTGTTTTCATAACCAATCAACCGATATTCTTTAACTTTTGCAGGATTAAATTCGATTTGAATTTTTACATCTTTGGCAATTGTAAACATGTTGGCACGCATGTTTTTAACGAAAACTTTTTCTGCTTCCTGAATGTTGTCGATATAAAAATAATTTCCGTTTCCGGCGTTGCTGATTTGTTCCATGCGACCGTCTTTGTAATTGCCCATTCCGAAACCCAGAATTGTGAGGAAAATGCCATCATCGCGTTTTTGTTGAATCAAATCCACCAACGAACCGGTTGAAGAAACACCGACATTGAAATCGCCGTCGGTAGCCAAAATCACTCGATTATTTCCGTCGGCAATAAACGCCTCTTTTGCTTGTTTGTATGCCAGTTCAATTCCTTGACCGCCTGCTGTTGCCCCCCCGGCTTGCAATTTGTTCAAAGCTTCTTTGATTACATCTTTTTTCGATGCCGAAGTGGGCGGAAGAATAACACCTGCCGCACCGGCATATACGACAATCGAAATTCGGTCGCGGTCGTCCAATTGATCAACCAACATAGAAAATGCTTTTTTTAACAACGGAAGTTTGCCAGCATCGTCCATAGAACCCGAAACATCAAGCAAGAAAACCAAATTCGAAGGACGTATATCTTTCAAATCCAATTCTTTGCCGTGAATGCCGATATGAATTAATTTGTGTGCCTGATTCCACGGACAATCGGAAACTTCGGTGATAAATGAAAACGGTGTCGAGCCCGTAGGATTTGGATAATCGTAATCGAAATAATTTATCATTTCTTCGATTCTAACTGCGTTTCTGTCCGGCAGTTGGTTGCTGTTTAAAAATCTGCGGATATTGGAGTAGGAAGCATTATCAACATCAATCGAAAAAGTAGAAAGTGGATTTTGTATCACATTTTTAAATGCATTTTCGGTAATGTGGTCATATTCTTCGGTGTTCATCGTTTCCGGATTTTCGTTCGGAATCGTAACATCTGCAAGTTCATCGGTTTTAGTTTTTTCTTCTTTCAACATATACGGCTCATCTACAGGCATTTCGTTTACGGCACCTTTACTTCTGTCTTTTTTTAGGCTGTTGCACGAATCGCCCAACATAATGAAAATGAACGCAAATGCGACAAGAAATTTCAGATTTTTCATAGTTTTGTTTTTTAAAGATTACGATTAGTGAAATTTACGAAATTTTTATTTAAAAATTTCATATAAGATGTTAGCTTGTGAAAATTTCCACAATAATTTTAAAAAAACAAGATTCGATATCGAATCGAAAAGAGAAAAATTTTTTTTTGAAATATTTTTGAGACAAGTATAAAAAGTATAAAGTTTATAATGTGAAAAATGTATATCGTTTATAATCAATAATTTAGGTAATAAATAAATTTATGTTAAAGTCTTTATATTCAGTACGATAACTTTATAAACTTTCAACTTTATCACTTTTTAGGGGCATTGCGTATTTCCATAGAAAATTGAAGACAGTCATCGCCGAAAATACATAGAATGGGCTGAGAATTTAATGTATTGCTTTTTAAATAGTGATTCAATTTTTGAGAAACTTCTTTCCCTGCGTTTGAAAAATTTAGAAAATTCCCGACTTCATATTCGAGATACAAACTTTGTGTACAGCCCATTTCCTGAATCACAAATCCAAGTTGCTTCAATTTTGCGGTACTGATACTGTCCGGCGAGTCGATAATAAAACCCAGCATGCAACTGTTTGATGAAGATATGGAATTTAATGAATCTCTAAAAACACCGAAAGCATCGCCGCTGCTGATTTGATGAAAATCAAAAAATTGTTTCAAGCTATCTAATTTGAATTGTGTACGCCGATAATCTATTTTCAATTCTATACCTGCAAATGTATAAGGTCCAATGTTTTTTATTCGTATATCACTTAATTCATGGTTGCATGAGAAAAAAAATGCCGAAATAGCAATGAGGATTGTTCGTAAAAATGAAATATAGACTTTTTGTTTCATTATTTTTGATATTGAAATAAAGATACACAAATTTGCATATAAGTTGCACTTAAAGTAAAAAAATGAGAAAAAAAATTATTCTATCCGAATTAATTCAAAATATCTCTTTAACCGATATGTTTCTTTCTTTTCAGGATTTCGATCATATTGTTTTGTTAAACTCTAATTTTTATGGAAAAAATGAAGTGCAGGGAAATTTTTATTCTCATTACGATTTTATCTTTGGATTTGGTGAAATTAATACCTGTCAAGCTGTTCAACAAAATAATTTTCAACATCTGAAATTATTTTACAACGATTTAAAGGATTGGCTGTTTGGATATTTTTCCTACGATTTGAAAAACGAAATTGAAAAAATGAGATCCAAAAATTTCGATGGAATCGGAATGCCCGAACTCTATTTTTTTCAGCCCGAAATTGTCATTCATTCGGTAAATAATATTGTAACACTCGAATATTTTCCATATTACACTTTGGAAAGCCGAATAGAAAATATACTCAAACGGCTGGCTGCCGGCGAAAATAAAAGGGAAAAAGTTCAATTACAACAAATTGATGTTAAAACAAGAATTTCAAAAGAACAATATCTCGAAAAAATAGAAATGATACAAAAATATATTCATCGAGGCGATATTTACGAAGCTACATTTTGTCAGGAATTTTATTCCGAAAATGTTGATATTGAGCCGCAACAAATGTATTTAAAATTAAATTCATTATCGCCGATGCCTTTTTCAGCATTTTTAAAAATCGGGGACAAGTATTTGATTTCGGCTTCACCCGAAAGATTTTTACTGAAAACAAAAAACGTTCTGTTGAGTCAACCAATGAAAGGAACTGCCCAGCGCGGAAAAAATTCAGATGAAGATGCCTTAATTAAGCACAAATTGAGTATCGACCCAAAAGAGCGTTCGGAAAATGTGATGATAGTCGATTTAGTTCGCAATGATTTGTCGCATTCTGCGGCTTCGGGTTCGGTAGAAGTGAGCGAATTATACGGTGTTTACGAGTTTCCGGGTGTTTTTCAGATGGTTTCAACAGTAAAATCGCAGCTCGATACCGGATTTCATTTTATCGATGCTCTAAAAAATGCTTTTCCGCCGGGGTCTATGACAGGTGCTCCAAAAATACGTGCAATGGAGATAATCGAAGACCTAGAGTCGACTAAACGCGGGACGTTTTCAGGCTCGCTCGGGTATCTATCTCCCGAAGGCGATTTTGATTTTAATGTTATCATTCGCAGTATCTTATACAATAAAAAAACACAATATTTGTCGTTTATTACAGGCGGAGCTATAACAGCAAATTCGATTGCCGAAAATGAATATCAGGAAAGTTTACTTAAAGCAAAAGCTATTTTTGAAGCTTTGCGTTTATAATTTTTTTTTGCAGTTTGCTTGGGTTTACAATATATACTTTGATTGGTTGATTTTTTGATGTGCTGATATGCTGATTACTTTTAATATCAAAAAGTTAAACAATTTGTAAAACGCAATTTATGAGCGTGCTTAGTATAATTAAACAAGGCAGAAATTATTTTCTGCCTTGTTTAAACTAATATTTTTTAAGTTTTAAGTTTTTAGGATTTCAGATCTTAGGATTTTAGTTTTTTCATGATGTCTTCGATATAGCCTTTAAAAATTTTGTCGTGTTGATAGAGGTCATCAACAGTTTTGCACGAATGCACTACGGTTGAGTGGTTTTTACCTCCGATTTCGGCACCGATTGTTGATAAAGAAGATTTGGTTAATTTCTTTGAAAAATACATTGCCAATTGTCTTGCCTGAACAATTTCTCGTTTTCTGGATTTGGTTTGCAAATCAATTTTATCTAAATCGAAATAGTTACTTACCACTTGAATGATATACGGAATCGATATTTCTACTGTTTTATGTTGAAATTGTTTTTGAGCTACCTGAATTGCTGAATCAAGGTCTATTTTTTTTTGTAAAAAAGTGCTGTTGGCAAGCAAATGAATTATAGCACTTTCGATTTCCCGCGGATTTCCGCTGATATTTCGCGACAAATGTTCCAGAACTTCTTCCGGAAGCTCAATTCCTTGATTATATGCCTTTCGGCGGAAGATTTCTTTTCGGGTTTCTTCATCGGGCATTTCAATTTCTACCGATAAACCCCATTTAAAGCGGGAAAGAAGCCTCTCTGAAAATCCCTTTAATTCAATAGGCGGGCGGTCGGATGTTAAAATAAGTTGTTTCCCCGTTTGATGCAAAGAATTAAAAATATGGAAAAAACTTTCCTGTGTCCCTGTTTTCCCGGAAAACTCATGAACGTCGTCAATAATTAAAACATCTATCATTTGGTAAAAATGAGTAAAATCATTCCTACTGTTATTTTTCGATGCGTCGGTATATTGTGTTTGAAATGTATTTGCGGTAACATACAATACAATTTTGTCAGGAAAATTCTCTTTTACGCCGATTCCGATGGCTTGTGCCAAGTGAGTTTTACCAACTCCCGGAACACCGTAAATTAAAAGAGGATTGAACGAAGAACGCCCCGGAGATGCCGATATTGCCATTCCTGCACTGCGAGCTAAGCGATTGCAATCACCTTCGATAAAATTATCAAAATTTTTGGTACTGTCTAACTGTGGATTGATTTGCAATTTCTGAATTCCGGGAATCACAAAGGGATTTTTCAAGACCGATGGGTCTTTTAAGGGCATTTGTAAAGCTCTGTTTTGTAAGTTGCTGCCTTGTCCCAAGGGGTACTTGACGGTAAGCGGTCCGGAATCGGACGAGCTGTTGTCTATAACTACTTGATATTCAAGTTTGGCGTCTTTCCCGAGTTCTTTGCGAAGAACACTTTTTAACAAATCAATGTAGTGTTCTTCCAAATACTCGTAATAGAAAGCTGTTGGTACTTGAATCGTCAGTACGTTTTGTTCCAAGCGTAGGGGTACTATTCGCTGAAACCAAGTCTCAAAACTGGTCGTTGGTATATTGTCCTTGATAATTTGTAAACAATTATACCAAACATCTTCGTGTTTGTGTTTCATTGTGGGTAAATTGTCTGAAATAAATTTTTATTAGGGGCGTGTTTCCGAATGTAAATTAAAGCAATATTTTTCGTAAAAAAAAATGTTTTTTCTATTGATTTTTACAAAATAATTTTATGCTTATTATTTTCAGCATTTTACCGTAACAAAATTTTTATATTTTTTTTAATTAATTATTATTCAGATATATAGGACGAAGATATTGTTAGTAACTTGTTTATTAAGCAATTGAATCTCATTTTTTGTGTGTATAACATACTATATAAAATGTAAAAATTAGATTCAGTTAATGATATTGTAAAACTAATATTATTTTATCTTATAAATAAATATAAGTCTGTGTCAAAAGATAAACATTTTTCGTAAAAAAAACTTAGCATGAAGCTAAGTTTTTTATTGTTTTTGTAAATTATTTATTATATGCCAAGAGCTTTAACTGTAATCTCCGCAATATCAAGAATCTGTACTTCGCCGGTGAGTTCTTTCATCTTGATACCGTCTGTAAGCATGGTCATGCAAAGTGGACATGCTGTGGCAATGATGTTTGGTTGAACTTCCAAGGCATCTTCTGTTCTCAATTCGTAAACTTCTTTTGTTCCGGGTTCGGATTCTTTAAACATTTGTGTTCCGCCGGCACCGCAACACAGAGCGCGGCTTTTATTTCGGTGCATTTCTGTCAATGTACACGAAGTTGATTTTAGAATATTTCTGGGGGCGTTGTATTCGCCGTTTCCTCTGCCTAAATAACACGGGTCGTGATACGTAATTGTTTTTCCGCTAAATGTACTGTTAGTTACTTTAATTAAATCCAGATTGATTAATTCGTCAATATATTGAGTGTGATGAATGAGTTCATAAATACCGCCCAATTCGGGATATTCATTTTTCAATGTATTGAAATCGTGCGGGTCGCAAGTTACTATTTTTTTAATACCATACGAGTTTAAGACTTCAATGTTGGTTAAAGCCTGCATTTGAAAGAGAAATTCGTTTCCGGCACGTTTTGCATTATCTCCCGAATCGCTCTCTTCGCTGCCCAGAATTGCAAAATTGATTTTTGCATGATGCAGAATTTTTGCAAAATCACGCGAAATCTTCTTTGCACGGTCATCGTAGCTCGAAGCCGAACCGACCCAAAACAGAATGTCGATATTTTTTCCGGCTGCTGCAATTTGCGACATTAAAGGCACTTTAACAGGCGTTTTCGCTTCATCGTTTAATGTTAGATTGTCAGCCCATTTTCCTCTGTCGGCAGCCGAATATTGCCACGGTGCACCGTTGTTTTCGATATTGGTACACATCGAATTGAGCAACGAAGGGGCTGCCGATTGTTCCATAAAGATATATCGTCGCATTTCAAGTATCATCGAGGGTTGGTCGATACTCACGGGGCATTCTTGTGCACAGGCATTACACGTGGTGCAAGCCCATAGCTCTTCGGCAGTGGTATAATCGCCGAGCAGTGACTTTTTATCGTCAAATTTTTTGCCTTCTTTCAGTAAGCCGCTCATTTTTTCTTCCATACGTCGGCGATAATCCAATACAACTTTTCGGGGCGATAGTTTTTTACCTGTTTGGTTTGCCGGACAAACCGATGTACAACGTCCGCATTGTGTGCAAGTGAGCGAATCGAGATAATATTTCCACGTTCCGTCTTCTACATCTTTCATTCCAAACCGTTCGGGTTCATCGCCCTTGCTTTGCGGTTCGGGCAACGATGGGTCGAGCATCAATTTTACTTCACCGGTTACGGATTCCATATTTGTCATTTTGCTCAGCGGTTCGGTTCTCGACAAATACACATTTGGAAGCGACATAAATACGTGGAAATGTTTGGAATATGGCAAGTAATTGGCAAAAAAGAAGATTAATAGGATATGAGTCCACCAAAAAACCAATTCCAATGTATGAACCGTATGTGTTTGCATTCCTTCAAAAATTCCCGTAAGCTGAGAACTTATCGGATATACGCCGAACACATTTTCGTTGCCGGCATTGTATGCGATATTCATTCCGGCTAAACTGACCATAAGCAGAAGGATTAAGGACAAGGCAATTGCCGCATCTTTATGGTCGCGATGTCTCAACTCAACACCCGTAAATCGCTTGATGTGCATAAAAATACGACGAACCAAAAAAGCTCCCACCAAAATCACAATTGTATAAGCAAAAATATCGCCGCCGGCAATAAGCACATTATAAACAGTACCAAAAAATTTGAACAAACGGTCGTTCAATGGATTGTTGTCGAAAGGTGTGCCGATAATGCCGTCGAGCACCATTTCGCCCGAACCGAATGTTATCATCAAAAATCCCCAGAAAACAAGTGCGTGCATCAGACCAATCAAAGGAAAGCGTAATATCTTTTCCTGTGCAATGGCTATTGTAAAAAGGCGTTTTACACGTTCGCCGAAATTTGAAATCGAATATGGTTTTCGCAACAATTTAATGATTTTGAAAATACGCAAAAAACTGTATGTCAGCAAACCAAAGGCGATGAGGGTTGATGCGATGAAAAAAAGATGTGAAACCATGGCATTAAAAATTATGTGATGTTTGAAATGTGAATACAACGATTCTGTATATCTTTGCAAAAATAGGAATTGTAATTCGTGTTCTGAAAAATATATCAATGTTTATAATTTTAAAAATTATGTTGTACGACATATAATTTCAGATATAAATTATCCGTTATTTACACCAAATTAACATCGTTTTCAATTATGGGAAAAAAGATTATTGTTTTAAATATTTTGATATTCGTTTCGGTTTTTGTTTATTCACAATCGCTGTTATATAATCCGCAATCTGATGTCAATCAAGATTTTAAAAATGCACTGACGCAAGTAAAATCACAAAATAAATTTGTGTTGATACAAGTGGGCGGAAATTGGTGTAAATGGTGTATTAAATTTCACAAGTATGTGCACGAAGAAGTCCAATTAGATTCGGCTGTTCGAGCCAATTTTGTTTATGTTTTGGTAAATTACAGCAAAGAAAACAAAAATGAGGAATTTCTCAATAAAATGGGACATCCGCAGCGGTTTGGTTTTCCCGTTTTTCTCGTATGCGATGCCGAGGGAAAACTCATTCATATTCAAGATTCGTGGTATTTGGAAGATGGTAAAGGCGGCTATGATGCCAAAAAAGTTTTGGCTTTTTTATCGAATTGGTCGCCTAAGGCTGTTGCAGGAAATGACAAATAAGCACACTATTTT
Source organism: Draconibacterium orientale (assembly GCA_020721645.1). Classification (GTDB taxonomy): domain Bacteria; phylum Bacteroidota; class Bacteroidia; order Bacteroidales; family JAADGE01; genus DYMH01. Next base: position 3,492 of record DYMH01000013.1, on the reverse strand, counting down.
CGGAATTATTGATAAATAATCACTATTAACCGAGTAAAAATAGAACGCAGATAACACTGATGATTATGATTTTATAAGATATTAATAATCAGCATAAATTTTAAAAAATTTTATAAAATCTGTGTTCCTATTTTTTTTTCTAAAAACAGCCCACTGTTTTTCAATTTTCTCTAAAATACCTGTATTTTCACTCATTTCAGATGAATTGCAAAAAATTAGTCGGTCAGTAGTGATAAATAATCTCTTTCTGTTGAAATGTTGATAAGTTGAATTTCAAATCCGCCGGCTTTTTTATAATTTTACAAATTAATCTGTAAATATCAAAAGCCGTGGAAAAGAAAACCATCGTAGAAACGCCCTTGATGAAGCAGCACAATGCTATTAAAGCAAAGCACCCCGATGCAATTTTGTTGTTTCGCGTCGGCGATTTTTACGAAACTTTTGCCGAAGATGCTATAAAAACTTCCGAAATTCTTGGTATCACATTAACAAAACGAGCCAACGGAGCAGCACAATTTATAGAACTTGCAGGTTTTCCGTATCACGCACTCGATACTTATCTTCCAAAACTCGTGAGGGCAGGGCAGAGGGTTGCAATTTGCGAACAATTGGAAGACCCGAAATTGACAAAAAATATCGTAAAACGAGGTGTTACCGAACTCATTACACCGGGTGTGATTTTGAACGAAAATTCGCTCGAAAACAAAGAAAACAACTTTTTGGCTTGCGTGCATATCAGCAAACAAATGGCAGGAGCAGCTTTTCTGGATTTATCGACCGGCGAATTTTATTTGGCACAAGGAAATACCGATTATATCGACAAAGTTCTCAACGGATTTTCACCCAAAGAAGTACTCTACGAACGCAGTCAGCACGATAATTTTACTGAACTTTTCGGTTCAAAATATTATACCTACAAACTCGAAAATTGGATTTTTGCCGAAGAAACTGCACGCGAACGACTTCTGCGACAATTCGATACTGTTTCGTTGAAAGGTTTCGGTGTCGATGAAATGAGTTACGGAATTACGGCGGCAGGAGCAATTCTGCAATATTTGGACCTCACCGAACATCGGGAATTAAAACATATCACTTCCATTTCCCGTGTCGAAGAAGAGAAATACGTTTGGCTCGATAAATTTACGATTCGCAACCTCGAACTTTTTCATTCGCCCGGCGAAGGCTCAAAATCGCTCATTGATGTGATTGATAAAACGGTTTCGCCGCCCGGTTCCAGATTGTTGAAACGCTGGCTGGCATTGCCTTTGAAAGATATTAACGCAATCGACGAACGTTTGGATTTGACCGAATATTTTCTCAAAAATCCGGAGCAACGTCAAGAATTCAGAACTTTGATAAAACGCACCGGCGATTTGGAACGCATGAATTCCAAAATTTCCTCGATGCGAATCAATCCGCGAGATGTCAATCAGTTGCGGCTGGCTTTGGAAGCTGTGGGCGAATTGAAAAAAAATTGCTTGATTTCGCCAAACAAACAATTGAAATTCACGGGCGACCGACTGAATCCGTGCGAAGCCATTGCCGAACGCATTGCCAAAGAAATTCGCGACGATCCGCCAACGCAAATTCAAAAAGGAAAAGTCATTGCCGATGGCGTTTCGGCGGATTTGGACGATTTACGTAACATTGCCTATTCGGGAAAAGATTATTTGGCTGATATGCAAAATCGTTTGGCGGAAGAAACCGGAATATCGTCGCTTAAAATCGGTTTTAATAATGTTTTCGGATATTATTTTGAAGTGCGAAACACCCACAAAGACCGTGTTCCGGAATCGTGGAACAGAAAACAAACTTTGACAGGTGCAGAGCGTTATATCAACGAAGAATTGAAAACCTACGAAGAAAAAATTCTGGGTGCCGAAGAAAAAATATTAGCCATAGAAACTCGAATTTTTGATGATTTAGTTATAAGTTTGGCAGAATATATGCCTGTAATTCAGGTAAATGCTGCGATTTTGGCTCGTTTGGATTGCTTGATTTCTTTTGCTTTGGCGGCGGAAGAAAACACGTATTCACGACCGATTTTAAACAAAACGAATGTTCTGAACATCAAACAAGGGCGGCATCCGGTAATTGAAAAACAACTGTCGGTTGATGAGCCGTATATTGCCAACGATATTTTTTTGGACGATGAATCGCAACAAATTATCATCATCACCGGACCGAATATGGCAGGAAAATCGGCATTGCTTCGCCAAACGGCTTTGATTGTGCTGATGGCTCAAATCGGAAGTTTTGTGCCGGCAGAAAACGCAGAATTTGGATATGTTGATAAAATTTTCACTCGCGTTGGTGCGTCCGACAATATTTCTTCCGGCGAATCCACATTTATGGTTGAAATGAACGAAGCCGCCGGAATTTTGAACAATATTTCGGACCGAAGTTTGATTCTTTTCGACGAACTCGGCAGAGGAACAAGTACTTACGATGGAATTTCGATTGCATGGTCGATTGCCGAATTTATTCACGAGCATCCGAAAGCCAGAGCCAAAACGCTTTTTGCCACGCATTATCACGAATTGAACGAAATGGAAAAATCGTTCAATCGAATTAAAAATTTCAATGTTTCGGTAAAAGAAATCAACCAAAAAGTGATTTTTTTGCGAAAATTGGTTGCCGGCGGGAGCGAACACAGTTTCGGGATTCATGTGGCAAAACTCGCAGGAATGCCGCAAAGTGTTGTCAAACGGGCACATGAAATATTGAAAGAATTGGAAAAAACGCATCGCAAAGAAGATTTAATTGAAAAAGTAGATCAATTGGCATCAACGCGGGAAGGTTATCAATTGAGTTTCTTTCAGTTGGACGACCCGGTTCTGAAACAAATCAGAGACGAAATTAAAAATATCGACATTAATAATTTAACGCCGATTGAAGCGTTAAATAAATTGAGCGACATCAAAAAACATCTGAATTTGAAGTAATAAATTTGATTTTCAAGCGGAAATTTTGTATTATTGTGTAAATACATTCAAAAATCATTATGCTTACAAAAGAAAAAGTTGACAAAACAATTCGTAATTTGCCCGATTCATTTTCGCTTGATGAATTGGTTGAGAAATTGATTTTTATCGAAAAAATTGAAGAAGGTTATCAACAATCTGAAAACGGTAAAGTTGTTACGAATGAGGAAGTTAAATTAGCAATTGATTCTGCACGCAAAATGTCAGAAAATACAATTTGAAATAACATACAATCAGTTAAAAATTTAATGCTTATCCCGATTATTACCTATATAGTTTGTAAAATTTGTATCTTATTGTAAAACAGTGAAAAAAGAAATTATTTTTTGAGACGTGTGCCACACGTCTCTACGTGCAAAACTCCTGCATGCTGTGTAGAGACGACTTGCGGTCGTCTCAAAAAAAAAAAATTGTTTCAAAATATCATTTTAGGTATTATCCGGGATAAGCGTAAAAAATTTATTTTAAAAATTTAAAACAATGAACCTAAAAACCTTTTCAGCCATTA
>DYMH01000099.1 GCA_020721645.1 Draconibacterium orientale | reverse complement strand
CCGGCATCAATAATCATGGATTTTCGTCCGTCTGCCAAACGTTTATTAGCCAAAACAGATGAAACGAGAAAGCCTGCATCGTCAATCAAAGCACGTCCGGTTTCCAAAAACAGCGTAGGCATGTGCTGCGGATTTATTTCGGAAGCGATGAGTGCGTTTGTAATGGCTTCGGCATAATCGTCGAACGACGGACACGTATCTTTTCCGGGTAAATATGCACCTTTCAAAGTGTTTTTTGAGGCAAATCCGCCGCCCAAATCAATATATTTTATTTTGTGATTGTATTTTTTGTCAAGTCCCACAGCCAAATCGGCGAGTTTTGTAGCTGCCGCCGCATATGCCCACGGAACCATCATATAGGTGCCGATATGAGTATGAAGTCCGACCAGTTCCAAGCGTTCGTCCATCATAATGCGGCTTAGAGCTCGCCATGCTTCGCCGTTTTCATAATTAAATCCAAATCGGTCCCAACGAGGATAAACTCCCGTATCCATATTCACGCGAATGGCAACTTTGGGTTTCAACGATTCTCGTTCAGCAATAGAAATCAGCAGATACAGCTCATCGAAATGGTCGATATGTATTAAAGAATCGTTTTTGGCGGCTTTCAATAAATCGGCTTCGCTTTTCGATGGTCCGTTGAAAATGATTTTACTGCCCGGAACGCCGTTAGCAATCGCTTTATCATATTCAAAACCCGAAACAACTTCTGCCCACGAACCTTCGGAATGAAAAGTTTTGCAAACTGCATCAAGATAATTTGTTTTGTACGACCACGCAAATTGAACTTTCGGATACCGTGTCGAAAACGCACGATAAGCATCTTTGTATGTTTCGCGAATCGTTTTTTCTGATATTACAAAAACCGGCGAACCATATTGTTTTACGATTTCGGCAACCGACACGCCGTCGATTTTGTTAATCACCGGCATTTTTGCCGACATTCCGAATTTATCCGTTACTCCTGCACTGATTCTGTTGATAATCGGCGGTTCATATTTTAATTTTTCCATTTTATTATTTTTAAGGTTTTAGACAAAAGACACAAGAAATTAGAAAATGTGATGATTTGTAGATGTAACGATATGTTGATGTGATGATGTGAAAATGATTTTTTCTTTGTAAGAAAATTATCAATTGTCAATTATCAATTGTCAATTGATTTCACTCCGTCCATTTCACCCGTAATTGATAATTGCTCGAATTGTGCGATATTTCCTATCATATCATACGAATATCGAATAAACATTTTTCCGACTTCGTAATTCTTAAACGGTTCAACTTTTTCGCCCATTGCCATTTTTACGAGAGCTTCGGGCATATTTTGCCCGGCGGCAACGGCTAAGTAAACCCAAGCCGGAATACGCGGATTGATTTCGATGATGAAATATTTTCCATCCGAAGTTTTTATCATTTCCAGCTCCATGCCGCCGCGCCACATGGTTTTCTGAATCAGGTCGTGCGTGAGTTCGAGCAGTTTGTTGTCGGCAATTGTGATTCCTCCCCAAGCTTTTCCTTTATCAGTAATGTATTGTTTCCGCATCGGAACGGCACCGATTAAATTTCCTTTGCCGTCGCCTAATGCAATGACATTTACTTCGGTTCCGCGAACAAATTGTTGAATGATAATGGGCATTCCCCATTTCGAGGATATTTTATTGAAAAATCCAACAACTTGTGAAGCATTGTATGCAATATACGCATCGTAAAATTTACCTTTTACAAGTAGCGGATATTCAAACCTTTCGTGTAATTTGTCGATTTCGGCAAGCGAAGAAATCGGCAGACTGTCAGGAATATTAAATCCGTATTTTTTTCCGTATTCCGGAAGATTCACTTTATGTCGTTCTTCAAATTGCTGCATTTCGGGCAAAAAAGTGTGGATTCCCATTTGCAGCAAACGTTTTTCGGATTTCATAAACGACTGCAATTCTGCATCGAAATTGGGAATCAAAATATCGATATGTTCTTTGGAATTGATATATTCCAAACGCTCAATCAATAAATCTGCTCCCGATGAAGGATACGGAATTTGATAAATACGGTCGCAAATGTTCTCCATATAAATTCCCGGTTCCAAATTTTCGTACACCAATCCGATAATCCGAACATCGAAACTTTCGGCTTCCCGCAGTCCGCGTACAACAGGTACGCCGGGACCCGGATTATCGGTGTTGTTCAGCCCCGTTACGGCGATACAATATTTTTTTTTATCCATTTTTTTTAGATTTGAGATATGAGACAAAAGATGCGAGATATGAAATCAAAAAAAGTGTACAGTAAAGAAAATCAACACATCACCGTATCAGCACATCATCACATAAAAGAATCAAGTTAATTTTCTTCCGTCAGATTCATTGAATTGATAATCGACAAAAAATCGTGAAAATTATGCTCAAAAATATTTTTTTCGACATCATAATTTTTAGCAAAAAAGTCGATAATTTCCGCTTCCGATTTCCCTTCGTTCAAAAGGTTTATTATCGCTTTGCTTGTCGGATTCAACGAATACGAATCGCCCGTTCCGGCATCGAACATAAAACCGCTTTCGCTTACTGCAATATTGCTTTTTAGTTTCATTGTGATATAGTAGTTAGTAATTAGAAATTATTAGTCAGAAAGGAATTAAAAAATTCACTTTACAAAAAAACGAAGAAAATAACTTTCTTCGTTTACGAAATTTTACAAAAATGTTATGAAATCCGGAGAATTTGGAAATGTGGAAATTTGGAAATGACGTTAATAAAATCAATCTCAAATGTTCTTAATAGGTAACCTGACAAATTTCATTTATAGATTACGATGTCAGTATTCTATTGAATATCAACCAATTACTTCATTAACAATTAACAATTAACAATTACCTATAATTCTTCGAGTGATTTTTTCGATGAGCGGTCGCTCAATTTGTATTCGCTAACCGACATTCCTGTTTCTTTTTTAAATTGATTCGACAGATATTGAACACTGTTATAGTCCATCATATAAGCAATTTCACTCAATGTAAATTCTTCCGAGTCAATCAATTCCTTTATGCGTTCAATTTTGTTGAGAATAATAAATTTTTCGAGCGTCGTGCTTTCGTATTTTGAAAAAAGAGAAGACATTTGCCGGTAACTCATATCCAATTTTTCGACCAGATATTCCGATTTCCGGATAATGGAATCGACGTTATTCATCTTATGAATCAGTTCAATAACAGCGGTTTTAATATTTTCGACAAGTATCATTTCCCGGTTTTCGATGCGAGACAAGCCGAGTTCGTCTAATATCGAGTCGATAATTCTCCAATCAACAATTTCCGGATTATACGAAATTTGAGCATATCCGATTTTTATTTCATCGACAATAATGTTGTTTTTCTCGAAATCTTCTTTTAAAAGACGTAAACAACATCGGCTCAACATATTTTTAATAAAAATTTTTCGGGTAAGCATTCGAGTTATTAAAAAACCAAAAATTGATATTTTTTGTCAAAAGATTTGACGAAAAATGCTTTTTCATTGACCGAAATTTATCAATTTTATGTTAAATAAAAAAAAAAAATATGCGATTGATAATATTTTAATTTCCGGAAGCCCTGAAAAATAGGGGTTTTTAAAAAATATTAAAAAAAATCAAAAAATGCTTGCTCAATACAAATTTTATGACGTAAATTTGTATCGTTTTTAAAATATAAAATCTATATGAAAAATTTAGCTAAACTCGTTGTTGCAGGAAGTTTGTTTGCATTTGTTGCATGTGGTCCGACAGCTGAAGAACAAGCTGCGAAAGCAAAAGAAGATTCTATCAGAATCGCTGATTCTATGGCTGTAGTTGACAAAGCTCGTCAAGATTCAGTAAACGCTGAAAACTTGAAAAAAGAAGAAGCCGCTAAAAAAGTAGCTGACTCTTTACACGCTGATTCTCTTGTCAAATTCAAAAAATTATTTGACAAAGACGGCAAACTTATCAAAAAAGTTAAGTAGTAAAAAAGAGAAAAGGAGTGAAACACTCCTTTTTTTTTTACTCAAAACGAGACCCAAACCTGTAAATTTGATTCCATTTATGGTCTCAACAAAAAAGATAAGAGTGATTTTTTCACCCTTATCTTTTTTTATTTAGTTTTTTTGATTTCCACGTCCTCTTCCCATACCGTTGCAATTACCACTGCGTCCGTTTCCGTAACCCTTTCCTCTATTGCGTTGCGAATCGAAAGCGACACGCTGAGCATCGGTCAATAAACTGCGAACAGCTAAGCGATGTTCTGCTTTTTTCTTCTGCATTTCGGTTTTAATAACGCTCATTTCATCAATCATTTTGTTAATTGCAGCAGCATCGGGTTTGTCGGCAGTCATCAATTGCTCCAACTGTGCTTTTTTAACATTCAGTTGATTGCGATTCACGAGCATCGTTTTTTGGTGTGTTGTTCGCATTGCTTCGATTTTATCTTGCTGTTCCTGAGTTAAATCCGGAATATTCATGCAAAATCCACCGGGATTATGTTCGCGACCGTTTCCGCTTCCGCCCTGTGCGAAGCTTAATGTTCCGATTGTCATCATCACAAGCAACATCAAAGTTGCACTTGAAATTACATTGATCTTTTTCATTTTTTAAAAATTTAATTGTTAATCGAATATTCCATTAGAACACTTAAAATGCAATTCGTTTAATCTACGCAAAAAAAAATGTTATCAAACATATAAATTTCAAATCATGCAATCGTTTTCGATGATAAAAATACAAAGAGTTTGGTCGAAGCCGTTTTAAAAATTAATATTCTCTTCGTATCTTTAAACAAAATTAATCAACACAAAATATCATGAAAAACATTGATAATTACGATTTTAGCGGCAAAAAAGCCATTGTTCGCGTTGATTTTAACGTGCCTTTAAATGCAGATTTTCAAGTTACGGACGACACGCGCATTCGGGCTGCAATTCCGACCATAAAAAAAATTACCGAAACAGGCTCGGTCATTTTAATGTCTCATTTAGGTCGCCCAAAGGGTGCGGACGAAAAAAATTCGTTGAAACACGTTTTACCCTTTCTAAATAAATTGCTGGGGCAAAATGTTATTTTCGGAGGCGACTGTATTGGGTCCGAAGCAATTGAAAAAGCTAAAAATCTAAAAAAAGGCGACATTATGTTGCTCGAAAACCTTCGATTTTACCCCGAAGAAGAAAAAGGAGATAAAACGTTTGCCGGAAAACTTGCTGCTTTGGCTGATGTCTATGTAAACGATGCCTTTGGGACGGCACATCGTGCTCACGCTTCAACAACAATTATTGCAGATTTTTTTCCGAACGACAAAATGTTTGGCTACCTGATTGAAGGCGAATTAAAAAGCATTGATTTTATATTAAAAGATGCTAAAAAGCCTTTCACTGCAATTATGGGCGGTGCCAAAGTTTCAACAAAAATAACCATTATCGAACAGTTGCTCAAAAAAGCCGATAATTTAATCATCGGCGGCGGCATGACTTATACTTTTATAAAAGCCTTGGGAGGGAATATCGGTTCCTCAATGGTTGAAGCCGATAAATTGGATTTGGCTTTGAGCATCATCAAAAAAGCCAAAGAAAATAATGTTAAACTGATTCTGCCTTCCGACAGCATCAATGCCGATAAATTTGCAGAAGATGCTTCGGTTTCGACTTCGGCAGTAAATCAAATTCCGGAAGGTTTAATGGGTTTGGATATTGGTGATAAAACAATCGCCGAATTTTCAACAATTATAGAAAACTCAGCCACAATTTTGTGGAACGGTCCGGTTGGTGTTTTTGAAATGTCAAAATTTGAAAACGGAACAAAAAAAATAGCACATGCCATTGCCAAAGCAACAGAAAAAGGAGCGTTTTCGCTTATCGGCGGCGGCGATTCGGTTGCTGCAATTAACAAATACGATTTGGCAGATAAAGTGAGCTACGTTTCAACAGGTGGCGGTGCTTTACTCGAATATATGGAAGGCATCGACTTACCCGGAATAAAAGCAATTCGCGGATAATAGACTTAAAAGAAGCGGAATTTATTCCGCTTCTTTTGTTTTATTTTTCACATAACTTGATTTCAAAAAACCCGCTGCCGAATTTCTCATTTGCCCTGCCGACAATTCTCGGGTTCTCATAAATGCCAAAGTTGCTGCAATATCCTCGCCCAAGGTCTCGAGAAAATGAATATCGGATTTAGTGAATCCTTTCAACGAAGCCAGTTCGACAACACCATAAACATCTTCATTAAGTACCAAAGGCGTTAAAAGTAAAGTTTTTGGCTTCACTTTTCCAAAACCCGATATAATTTGAATATAATCTTCGGGTAAATCTTCAAAATAAAAAGTTATTTTTTCCAGTGCACAAGTTCCCACCAATCCTTCACCCGACAGAATCACTTTTTCGTAAATTTTTCTCTCGTTGTAGGCATAAGTAGCTATCGGAACCAAATGACTTTCAGCAGACAAAAGATAAATACCGCAAACTTCGGCATCTAAAAATTTTACTAAATTAGAAACTAATTCATAGGACAACAGTTCCGGTTTGTCAGTATTCTTTCGTAAAATTCCTCCAAATTCTGCTAAGCCTCGAACATGTCGGTCCTGTATTTCTTTTTCTTGTTTTGCCGAGTGTTCTTTTTTATCTTTTTCAAGAATATTTTCTTTCATATATTTCAAGGAAATGCCTAATTGATCATCATTTGAGAGAATTTCGGGGTCGGCATCAATTCTAAGTTCCGAAATGGCTCTTATAAACTGATTTTTATTTAGAAGTGAAGCGAGATGCTTGTTGATATTTTGCGATATTTGACCAAATTCATCAGCAGAATCGATACCATTCAACTGCAACAAAGAGCCACTTGCCATATTGAGCGACATCTTTTTCAAGGCTCTCACTTTTTTATTTAATATTGAAGAATACCAATATAAAAGTATTGCGGTGAAAAATATAATAAAAAAACCAAAAATTAATAAAAGAGCTGAGTACAATTTATATTTCTGCCGTATATCATCGAAAAGCATAGCCGAAACACTACCGGTATTGTGTTCCGATTCTTCAAATATTTTTTGAATTGTGCCGTCAATTCCATTTTTATTTCCCAATCCTGCTTGCGAATAAATGTTAGTTAAGAGTTCAAAATTATTGATATATTGAGCCAAGGCATCGGAAATACGCATTTTTATAACAGAAAGTTGTTGTGTTGAGTCTTTGAAATTACTGTATTTATCTAAAATCAGCTTCGATTTTTTCAAAAAATTTTCTGCCGTTGTGTTTAAGTGCCCTTGTAAATATTCATTTTCGAGTTTTCGGACTTCCTCAATTTGCCGAATATCTTCGAAATTACCTGTTTGTTTAATTTTTGTTTCAACTTGATTGCCTGAAAAATACAAATCTGCTGTCAAACCAATTTTTTCGGTACCGGCTTTTGATAAACCGGCACTTAAAATACGAAAATTTTTCTCAAATTTTTGAATCAAGTTATTGCTTTCTTTTAAATTTAAAAGCAAATCCTCATTTGGATTATCGAGTTCATTTCTGATTTCATCGTATATTTTATACGACATTTCACATTTAAAAAAGAGTGCTGCGGTTTGATTGTCATCGCCTGTTTCATAGAATTCGCTTTGATGCGTTGATAAAATGAACATTCTGTATTCCTGTTGAATTTCAGCAATACTTTCACGGTATTTGGCGAAAGATTCGCTGAGAAAATGTAATTTAAAAAGTCGATCAACCGAAAAGAAAAATATTCCTGCCGAAAGAACGGCAAAAAATAAAATAATACCCGAAAGCAAGATAAATTGTCGAACAAGAGATAATCGATTCAGCAGATTCATTTTTGAAGAAATAAATTCAAATCTAAGAAAATTCACCGAAAAAATAACATCTTTGCAAAAAATACCATTTTTAAAAGCAGAAATTAAAAATAAAAAATCATTATAATCAAGTACAATAAGCCGAAGAAAGATAATTTTGGAAAAAGAAAAAATATTTCGGAAAATAATTTGATTTTTTCGGTAAAAATATCGTTCTTTGCAACCCGATTGGAAATTGTCAATACACTGAAAAATACAGGAAGATGTCAAGAATTTGTCAAATTACAGGAAAAGCAGCGATGACAGGCAATAGCGTGTCTCACTCGAACAGAAAAACGAAAAGAAGATTTTATCCAAACTTGTTTGTGAAAAAATATTTTCTCGAATCCGAGCAACGTTGGGTAACATTAAAATTATCGGCTGCCGGAATGCGCAACATCAATAAAAAAGGTCTGGAATCAGCCTTGAAACAAGCCAAAGAGAAAGGTTATATCTCTAAGTACTAATTGCTAAAATATTACGATAATGGCAAAGAAAAGTAAAGGAAACAGAGTGCAGGTAATTTTAGAATGCACAGAACATAAAGAAAGCGGAATGGCAGGAATGTCGCGTTATGTAACTACAAAAAACCGCAAAAACACACCCGCACGAATGGAATTGAAAAAATACAATCGAATTCTCAAACGGGTAACTGTTCATAAAGAAATAAAATAAGCGAAAATTTAATTTTGCGGATTGATAATATAGATTTTTTTTCATAAATCTCTATCATTATCACCGCTTCCAAATTATTTTTTACTTAATAAATAACATACAAAATATCATACGATATGGCAAAGAAAGTAGTTGCGTCATTGCAAAAAGGCGAAGGAAAAAGTTTTACCAAAGTAATAAAAATGGTTAAATCGCCAAAAACAGGAGCTTACACCTTTAAAGAAGAAATGGTTCTGAACGATAAGGTAAAAGATTTTTTCGCTGATAAAAAGTAAATTCAGCCGTCTGAAAAAATTGTGCTTTTCTTCTTAGGGAGAAAAGCTTTTTTTGTTTACTTTTGTTCCATAATCAACAAAAAACCTTCGCTATATATCGCACTCAAATATTTTCACCTTATCTAACAATTTCCAATGAGCCTTTTCGGAATATTTTCAAAAGAGAAAAAGGAAGACCTGAATCGCGGTCTTGAAAAAACGAAAGAAAATGTTTTTACAAAATTGTCGCGTGTTGTTGCCGGCAAATCAAAAGTTGATGAAGACGTTTTGGACCAACTCGAAGAAATCCTCATCGGAGCTGATGTTGGTGTTCAAACAACTTTGAAAATTATTCAAAATATCGAATTACGCGTTGCAAAAGATAAATACTTAGGCACTTCGGAACTTCATAAAATACTCAAAGAAGCAATCACCGATTTATTGGTCGAAAATACACCCGAAATTGCGACCGAACTTTGGAAAACAAAAGACGGCAATCCTTATGTTATTATGGTTGTAGGCGTTAATGGCGTTGGAAAAACAACAACTATCGGCAAACTCGCCTATCAATTTAAACAAGACGGCAAAAAGGTTTATCTCGGAGCAGCCGATACTTTTCGAGCGGCAGCGGTAGATCAGTTGACCATTTGGTCGGAACGTGTCGGGGTGCCAATTGTGAAACAAAAAATGGGCTCCGACCCGGCATCCGTAGCATTCGATACACTCACTTCGGCAAAAACAAACAATGCCGACATTGTTATTATCGACACTGCCGGAAGATTGCACAATAAAGTGAATTTGATGAACGAATTGAGCAAAATAAAAAATGTGATGAAAAAGGTAATCCCCGATGCACCACACGAAATTCTTTTGATTCTCGATGGTTCGACCGGGCAAAATGCTTTTGAACAAGCCAAACAATTTACCTTGGCGACCGAAGTAACTGCGTTGGCTCTCACCAAATTAGACGGAACAGCAAAAGGCGGTGTAGTCATTGGAATATCGGACCAATTTAAAATTCCGGTCAAATACATCGGAATCGGCGAGAAAATGCAGGATTTACAAATTTTTGATAATAAAGAATTTGTCGATTCACTGTTCAGTCAAAAATAACAGCCAATCCAAAAATCTCGAATGAAAAAGATAAATATCATCACTTTGGGTTGCTCCAAAAATACGGTGGACAGTGAAGCGTTAGCAACACAATTAGCTTCCGGAGGTCTGAAACCGTTTTTTGATTCCGAATCGCAAAATGTTGATACCGTTGTTATCAACACTTGTGGATTTATCAAAGATGCTAAAGAAGAATCAATTGATACCATTCTGCGATTTGCCCAGGCAAGAAAAACGGGTGAAATCAAAAATCTTTTTGTAATCGGCTGCCTTTCAGAACGATACAAAGACGACTTACGAAATGAAATACCCGAAGTTGATAGCTTTTTTGGTGTTAATGATATTGAATCAATCGTGAAAATTTTGGGCAGTAACTATCGCAAAGAACTCTTGGGCGAACGCATCATTTCAACGCCCCAACATTTCGCATATCTGAAAATTTCGGAAGGTTGCGACCGAACTTGTGCATTTTGTGTAATTCCGCTCATACGCGGCAAACACAAATCGGTTCCAATGGAAATATTATTAAAACAAGCCCAAAATTTAGCCGATAAAGGCGTTAAAGAACTGATTCTCATTGCACAAGACCTATCCTATTATGGTTTGGATTTATATCGAGAACAAAAACTTGCCGAACTGGTCGAAAATTTATCGAAAATTGAAAAAATAAAACGTATCAGGTTGCATTACGCCTACCCTGCCAACTTTCCGTTGGCGGTTTTAAACGTAATGAAAGAGAAATCAAATATTTGCAATTATATCGATATTCCCCTGCAACATATCAGCAACAAGATTTTGAAAAAGATGCGCCGCGGACACACCAAAGAATCCACTTTGCAGCTCTTGGAGAATATCCGAAAAATTTTGCCGGAAATTACAATTCGGACAACCTTTCTGGTAGGGCACCCGGGCGAAACCGAAAAAGATTTCGATGAACTGCTCGAATTTGTTAAAGTTCAGCGTTTCGACCGTGTTGGTATTTTTACTTATTCGCACGAGGAAGACACTTTTGGTGCCCAAAACTATAAAGATTCCATTTCCGAAAAAACTAAACAAAACAGAGCCGAAATATTAATGGCAGCTCAACAAGAAATTTCGCTTGAAAAAAATTCGCAAAAAATCGGACAAATTTTCGATGTACTCATCGACCGAGAAGAAAATGACTATTTTGTCGGCAGAACCGAATTTGATTCTCCCGAAGTGGATAATGAAGTCTTAATCGAAAAGGCTCAGATTCTAACAATTGGCGAAATATATCCTGTAAAAATAATTTCGGCAGAAAATTTCGATTTGTACGGAACATTAATTTAAGCAAAATATGAAGCGATTGTGTACCTCATTTCTCATTGTTTTGATTTCTGCTTCGATAATCAAAGCACAACATTATCGAGCCGAAGATTTCGGTGATACTAAAAAATTCTCGAATTTCGGTAAAATTATCAAAATATCGCCTCTGCAATTTTTTTACGGAAATATGCCTCTTACCGGCGAATATGGTTTTTCGGTCGAGCAAAAAGCCGGTCTGCATACTTCTTTTCAAGGTGATATTGCTTACTTGGGCAACGGCTTAATATATTTATTGGCATATACTTCGGACACAACACAAACTGCTCAACAAGAACGGATTACCATGGTTGGATTTCGAGCACAGGCGGCCTATCGATATTATTTTGGCGAAAAATTTGCTCCCCAAGGTTGGTATTTTGCTCCGCATCTTTCGTATGCAAGAGTTCGATATTCATCAGCAACGGCAAGGCAAAGTGGCTCATATCTTCAAGCCACTCATATTGATTATAGTTTTATTATTGGGCACCAATTTGTTTGGGGACGTTTTGCAATGGATATCAGTGCCGGAATTACATCTCGACAAAGATATTGGGCTGACAAAAATTATCAAACCGTCAATGCCTTATCTCAACAAGAAATCGAGGATATGTATATTTTCACCGGAACTATCCGCCCAAAAATAGGTTTTTCACTTGGGCGAACATTTTGATTTTCAGTAGATAACCTGCCTTTTCTTCAATTAAAAAAAACAATCGGCACAGGCTTTAACATCGGCTAAGGCATCGTGTGCTCCTTCGAATCCGGTGCCGAACAATTTATGGTGCAACTCGGTTAAATTAGGCCACTTATATCCATATTTTCCAGGAATGGCACAAAAGTCTGTTGCTGCGGTCATGGTATCAATACGCGGTATTTTTTTTTCGACTCTCGCTATTTTCTTTCGTAAAAATTCGACCCCTACAATTTTTTCATCGAAACTGATATTGTGAGCAACCAAAAATTCAGACTCTGTCATTTTCAGCCTAAATTCGTTTAAAATACTTGTTAAATCCACGCCCTCAGCCAAAGCCCGCTCGGTGGTAATGCCGTGAACGGCAGAGGCTTCCTTGGGTATTATATAACCTTCGGGTTTGATGATATAAACTTTACTTTCGAGCAAAACACCGCTTTCCGTATATTTTTGCCACGCGATTTGTACCATTCGGGGCTAGTTGTCGAAATCGGTAAGCGATGCTTTGTAATTTTTTGGCAGTCCGGTAGTTTCGGTGTCGAAAAATAGATACATTTTATGGGATATTAATTTTTTAGAATGATAATAATAAATTTTGAGCGAATTATTTTCACAATTCGCTCAAAAAATCGACATATCAATAATTTATTTCAGCAATTCAGCCATTTTTTTTCCGAGTTCGGCAGGCGAATCGACAACGTGAACGCCGCAATCGCGAAGGATTTGTTTTTTTGCCTGAGCCGTATCGTTTGCTCCGCCGATAATTGCACCGGCGTGCCCCATGCGTTTGCCTTTTGGTGCGGTTTCGCCGGCAATAAAAGCGACAACGGGTTTTGTTCCGTGGTCTTTGATCCAATATGCGGCATCGGCTTCCATGCTTCCGCCGATTTCTCCAATAAGGATAATTCCTTTGGTTTCCGGGTCGGCTTCGAATAATTTAACAGCATCTAAGGTTGATGTTCCAATAATTGGGTCGCCGCCAATCCCTATCGCAGTGGTTTGTCCCAAGCCGGATTTGGTAATTTGATCGACAGCTTCGTAGGTTAATGTTCCGGATTTAGAAATAATACCCACAGTCCCTTTTTTAAAGATAAAACCGGGCATGATTCCTACTTTACATTCTTCGGCAGTTATTATTCCCGGGCAATTCGGACCGATAAGCCGGGTTTGTTTATCGGCAATATATGCTTTTACTTTAACCATATCGGCAGTTGGAATACCTTCTGTGATACAAACGATAACTTTGATACCGGCATCGGCGGCTTCCATAATGGCATCGGCAGCAAATGCAGGCGGAACGAAAATAATCGTTACATCGGCTGCTGTTTCTTTTACGGCATCAGACACGGTGTTGAATATGGGTTTATTTAAGCGGAATTGTCCGCCTTTTCCGGGTGTAACACCACCAACGACATTTGTGCCGTATTCTATCATTTGGGTTGCATGAAAAGTTCCTTCGCTTCCCGTAAATCCTTGAACAATAACTTTTGAATCTTTGTTAATAAGAACGCTCATTATTTTTAGTATTAAAATTTTAAAATCGGTCTTCCAAAAGTAGCATATTTGTTTTTATATCAAAAAAAATAAAATTCATTTTTTGATTATCTTTTAAAGGGACAATTTCTTTTGGTTATTAAAATTATTGCAGAAATCTTCAATGTTTTCCAATTTTTTAAAATAGAGCCTTCGATGCTTATATTCGACTGAAAAACTCAATAAATTTATCGTTTGGTATCGAAACGCAAATTCGCGAACTGTTTAAAACATCGGGGTCTTTGATTCGGGTAAAAAAACTCATTGGAACACTGCCAATGCGGTGTTTCAGAAGTTCGTCGAAAGTTTTATTTACAATTG
>DYMH01000012.1:32770-46050 GCA_020721645.1 Draconibacterium orientale | reverse complement strand
ACTCGATGTTGCCGGAACAATTACCACACCGGGAGGTAATTCCGAAAATTGGAACTCCGCTTTTGCATGGGGAAACCATGCTACGGCAGGATATTTAACTTCTTTTACCGAAACCGACCCGCTGTTTACAAATCATGCTGCTTTCGGAATATCAACCCAAAATATTACGGATTGGAACAACGCTTTTATTTGGGGAAATCATTCTCAAGCAGGTTATATCACCGATGGTAACATGCTGTGGGAGAACGAATACGGATTTATCACCGCAAATTCTTCGGAAACATTAAGCAACAAATCGGGGAGTATCTCAATGTGGACCAATGATGCAGGCTACCTGACTTCGTTTTCGGAAAATGACCCGAAAATTGGGGCAAATACCATGAATTATCTGTCGAAATGGAACGGTACGCAATTGATTTCGAGCACTATCAACGAAATTGATAACAAAATAGGAATCGGAGCAAAAAATCCGGCTACCGATTTGCACATTTCGGCAAAAGGAACAAAGGCAAGCCTGCGTTTGGAAAGCTCGTACGATGAATTCGGCATTAACAAAAGCGAAGCCGATTTGGCAAGAGCATCGTGGGATTTTCGCAATGAGGGCGGAAACCTGCATCTGGATTTCAACCGTAACGCAACGCTGACAGCCGACTGGTTTGTGTTTTCAAAAGAAGGCAATTTCCAAACTCTGACACTTTCCGCAGCATCGAACCTGTTTCGGGTAAATGCCGATGGTTCGGTGATTGCTGCAAAATTTTCGGGCAACGGTTCGGGGCTTACAAATTTGAGTTCTGCTCAAATAGAAAACGGGCAATACATGATAAATTTTGCCGGCAACAACGGGCAAATTTGGACATCGACAGGCAGCGGACGCGGTGCTTGGCAAAATCTGAATTTACCGCAAAGCTCTTGGACTCTAAACGGAACTTCGGTTTATTATAATACGGGAAATGTGGGCATCGGGACACAAAATCCTACGGCAAATCTCGATATAAAAACAATACTATCATCACCCGGCACATATTTCACGCAAAACTGGGGAACATCGTTTGCGGATTATGGTTTTAGTCTGCGAACCGTTTGGAATGAAAGCGGAATCAATCAAAATTTTGTGCAAAAATATAACGGGACCGATTACAATTCGCTCGCATTTTATGCGGGAAATGTGGGCATCGGGACCACAAATCCCGTAACGAAATTAGAAGTGAACGGCGATATTACATTTAATGCCACCCTCAGAACACCTTCCCGAATGCACATTGCAGGCGATGAACTCCTTTTTCTGCTTAACAAAGACGGCGTTATCGTTGGCAAAGAGTGGGGCGGCAACGGAAATTTGACGGTGGAAGGCAATTCAATATTTCAGAATTACACATCGTTTCAAAAAGACATTTTCTTGCTCGGCGAAAATCCGGTAGGCAGCACACGCGACATTAATTTTCAATTTTCGAGTGCCGGCAGTGCGTTAATTCGTGCGTACAGAGGCGGAAATTGGGACACGTATTTACAATTTTGGACTTCGTCCGCCCCTGAGAACAATCCGCAGGTACGAATGCAAATTGACGGAAACGGAAACGTGGGCATCGGAACCGGTGCAAATACTTTGACGGAAAAATTGGAAGTGAATGGCAATTTGACTGTGGAAGGAGCTTTGAAGTCTGCCGGAAATCATTTCTTGGTAAGCGAATCTGAATTGCAATACCATGAAAATTTTAGAGTAACATCCGCAGGCTATCTTACAGCACGAGATATTGTTGTAAAACTGACAGGTTGGAAAGATAATGTATTTTATACCAATTATCCGCTCATGCCGCTTGACGAATTACAAAATTATATTTCTGTTAATAAACATCTACCCGGCGTAATAAGTGAAAAAGAAGTTCTTGAAAATGGCGTGTCTCTGGGAGAAAACCAAGCTGTTTTACTTCAAAAAATAGAAGAATTGACCTTGTATATTCTTGAACAAGAACAACAGCTTAATGAAATGAAAAAAGAAATCACAAACCTTAAAAATAAATAATCATGAAGAAAACGACACTCGTTATCAGCCTTACTATCGTATTCATTGCACTTTTCTACGGATGCACTAAAAATGAAGATAAAAGTTTCGATTCGGCAATTTTAATCAATCACACATGGAAAGTTACAGAATTTACGATTAATCCCGCAATTGATTTTGATGAAGACGGCACATTAGATACAAATCCATACGAAATGCTTTACGGAAGCGATTGTTGGCAAAACAATTTTGTTACTTTTAATGCAAATTTTACAGGACATTACGACCAAGTTTGCGGCGAAATGCTGCAAGATTTTACGTGGTCGTTTGCCGATAACAACACAAAACTTAAAGTCGGCACCCAACTGATGGAGATTATACAATTAGACGATATTCATTTTATCGTTACATACGATATTGATGTTGATGGAATAAATCATAAAGGAATTTTAACATATACAGCACGATAAAAAATGAAAACAAAGTCAAGTCTCTTAATTCTGACAGCAGTGCTCGTATTATTTTCTTTTTGCAGAAAAGAAAAACCTGAAATATCCAAACAAGAACTGCTCACAGGCAGAACATGGAAAGTTACGGCATATACCGTTTATCCGGCGATAGAAATTGACGAAAGCGGAACGTATGCCACCGACTTATACGAGTATGCATATTTTTCAGATTGTCTGAAAAACGGTATAATTTCATTCTATGCCGACAATTCCGGAAAAATTGATTATCCGTGCGAATTTTCCGATCAATATTTTTTGTGGCAATTCTTAGAAAACTATACTAAATTTAGTTATTACGGAATTTATGATATTCTTGAACTAAGCGAAACTACTTTCATAATAAGAACTTCCGGTGATGCTTATCCAATTTATACAATGACTTATAAAGCAAATTTATAATATCGGTTATGAAAAAAATATTAATCATATTATTTCTTTGTGCAAGTTTCGGAGGATTTTATACAGGCAGATATCGCTGTCAAATGGAACCGGACATAAATTTTACTATATTGTTTGATATAGTCGATACAAATGGAAATACTTAACTTAAAACAATTTATAATCCGGAAGATATTGTTATTTACAATATCGAAGACTCAATGAAGCCGGTTAATTTCCGGATTCGAGAATTTGTTCCCGAAATCGGTATATTTTACTTTAAGGATAAAGAAAACGAAATAGGTTTTAATTACAGAAAATACGGAATAAAAACGATACAGATACATTGGAAATGTACTTCACTGTTAAACCCAAAAAAACATGCGTATATGAGTGTGATTCAATTGTTATGTTTTACAATAGAAAAAAATATTTGCTTAACGGATATACTGTCTTTTCATTTATAAAATATTAAAAACCATGAAAAATAAAATTACTTATCTTCTGTTGTTTACGCTATTTTCTTTTGGCTTTTCTTGTAAAGATCATTGTCGTTTTCCTCCGGATACAAAATTTTTTCTGCATTTCAATATTGTAGATCAAAACGGTCATTCTTTACTCATCAATGCATACCCAATAAACACTGTAATAATATACGATATAGAAGATTCCTTAGATATTGTACAATCGTGGAAAAGCCCGGAAAATCCAAGTATAGGAATACAATATTTTGATGACAAAAAAAACAATTTAGGAGAAAATCATCGAAAATACGGTATCAAACTAAATCAATTTGATACTGATACATTAGAAATGGTTTTTACGATAGGCACTGTTAAAAATTGCGAATATCAAATTGATTCTATTATTCTGTATTACAATTATAAAAGATATAAGCTTCTTAAAAGAAATATTAATTTTATAAAACAATTAAAATGAAATATTTATTTGTAATCATATTTATTATTCTTTCTTATAAACTTTTGCACAAGAAGTTCCGGTTAAATGCGGCACAGAAGACCTTAGCATTGAGTATATCATTTCACAACCATGGTATGGCAACGAAGAATTTATGCAACATTTTTCCGACAGTATTTTAACAACCACGAAAGGTAAGACAAACAGTTTGGTTGAAAATGCAGTTTTTCGAGTTCCGGTGCAGTTTTGGGTTTACACTATGGAGGATATTAGTATCGAATATTTTTTATTAACAAAATATAAAACAATAAAATGAAACCAAAAACAACATTTTCTTTAGTGCAAGTTTCCCTTTTAGCTTTAACATTAAGTTTACAATGCAAGCCGAGTTGTCAGGAGGTGCCTGATTTTAAATGCAATATAATGTTTGATATCGTTTCATCCAATGGCACATCTTTGTTAGAAAACGTTTATCCGGCTGAAAAAGTGAAAATTTATAAAATTGAGGATAGCATGCAATATATTTATTATTGGAAAGATCCTTCAGTTTCTATGCTTGGTCTTCAATATTTCATGGATAAATTTGATATGCCCGGAAATTTTGATGTTTTGTACGGAATTAAACTTAATGAATCCGACACAGATACATTACATTTATTATTCACGGTCGGGAACATTAAAAATTGTAATTACTTGATCGGTAATTTTGAGATTTATTATAATAACGTTGAATATGTTAAAGATACATTTCCTCTGGCATTTCAAAAAAATCAATAATCAATAAGTCTGAGCATTAGTGCAATTTTATGTTAATGTTTTTTTTGGGGAAGGATAAACGATAAATATAAATGCGCTTCATTCGGTTTCAATTAATTCATTATTAGTAATTTTCTTAATACTAAATACTAATTTCTTACTACTTTTATTGTTACCTTAACATGCCTCATCTTATAGCCGATATTATCGCATTTTTGTTAATAATTTTCACTTTATTGGTTTGAAATGTATGGAGTCGTGTGAAATCTAAAGAGATTCTTAATTGCAAAACTTGTTTGATTAGCTGATGATAAAGTTAAAAACTCAATTCAACAAATCCATTTAAAATAAATTAAACTCATTATCTGTGAATCAGAGCAGTTATACAATATCATACGCACATGTAATAATGTGATATTCAGCTAAACTGTGTTTTTTCTTATTTATTAATGAGCCAAGTATAAAAAGTATAAAGTTTGAAAGTGAAAAGTGTAAAATCGTTCATAATCAGTAATTTATGTAAAGATGTAAATTTGACTTAAAGTCCTTATTTTCAGTATTATAACTTTATAAACTTTCTACTTTATGACTTTTTAAACTGAACTCAATAATAACTCTAAAAATTCTGCAATAATTACAACAGAATCGGGAATCCCAACAAATTTCAATTCATTGGATATTTTCGTATCTCCCAACCCCCACAACCGGCAAATTCACAATCTCACTTCCCAAAAACGAAAACTCCGTCTCAATGGAAATAACCGACATGCTCGGCAACGTGATTTTGTCAAAACAATTTATGGGGCAGTTTACCGAAGTCGATATTTCGTCATCGCCCGGCGGATTATATCTACTGAAAATCGAAGCCGGCGGGACAATTTTTGCCGAGAAAATTGTGTTGCAGAAATAAAATAAAAAGAATTGTAAAACATTTCCAAAACTTTAAAAAAAGTTAAAAATATCTATAAAAATGTAAAACGTTTTGCGAATATGCAGGGCGTTTTTACATTTGCAGGTCAAAAAAAAATCATTTTTAGGCTCAATCTAAATTTCTAAATACTATCTACTAAATACTTATATCTCATCATGAATCAATTAACCGACATCAGAGCGTTGAACGAAAAAATTGAAAAAGAAAGTTCGTTTGTCGAGATGATTACAATGGAAATGAACAAAGTTATCGTCGGACAAAAACATTTGACCAACAGCTTACTCATCGGCTTGCTTTCCGACGGACATATTCTGTTAGAAGGCGTTCCCGGTTTGGCAAAAACACTTGCTATCAGCACTTTGGCGAATGTAATAAATGCCAAATTCAGCCGCATTCAGTTTACACCCGATTTGCTGCCTGCCGATTTGCTCGGAACTTTGATTTACAGCCAAAAAAACGAAGAATTTGTTGTGAAAAAAGGTCCGATTTTCTCGAATTTCATTCTCGCCGACGAAATCAACCGTTCGCCCGCCAAAGTTCAAAGTGCACTTTTGGAAGCAATGCAGGAACGACAAGTTACGCTCGGCTCGGAAACATACAAATTGGACGCACCGTTTTTGGTTCTCGCAACTCAAAATCCGATAGAACAAGAAGGTACGTATCCGCTGCCCGAAGCACAAGTCGATCGTTTTATGTTGAAAGTCGTCATTAATTATCCGCAAAAAAACGAAGAGCAACTCATTATTCGTCAGAATGTTAGCGGAACTTTCCCAAGCGTAAACAAAGTGCTGAATACCGAAGATATTTTGCGTGCCCGAAGTGTTGTCAGAGAAGTTTATATCGACGAAAAAATTGAAAAATACATTGTTGATATTGTGTTTGCCACACGTTTTCCGCAAGAATACGGACTTTCAGAATACAAAAACCTGATTTCCTACGGCGGTTCACCGCGTGCGAGCATCAATTTGGCTTTGGCTGCAAAAGCGTATGCGTTTATCAAACGCCGAGGTGCTGTTTTTCCGGAAGATATTCGCGCCGTATGCCACGATGTCATGCGTCATCGCATTGGTTTATCGTATGAAGCCGAAGCCGAAAATATCACTTCCGAAGAAATAATTTCCGGAATTTTAAACAAAATTGAAGTACCGTAATAATGGATAATTGAAAATTGATAATGGATAATGTTTTTTTCTCCAATTATCAATTAAGGAACGTGTTTTTATTAACTGTCTATTCTCTGCGATACTCTGCGTCTTTTTACTCAGCGGCTCTCTGCGTTTTAAATAGATAATAAAGCATTTTACCGCAAAGAACCGCAAAGTTTTCGCAAAGAATCGCAAAGAATATTAGACATTTATTTAAAACTCATTACTAAATATCATTTTATTAATTATCAATTTTCCATTATCAATTATCAATTAAAAATGGATGCTTCGGAATTACTGAAAAAAGTTCGGAAAATCGAAATCAAAACACGCGGACTGTCGAAACATATTTTTGCGGGCGAATATCACAGTGCGTTCAAAGGTCGCGGAATGGCTTTCAGCGAAGTGCGCGAATATCAGTTCGGCGACGACGTTCGCAATATCGACTGGAACGTAACGGCACGTTTCAACAAGCCGTATATCAAGATTTTTGAAGAAGAACGCGAACTCACGGTCATGTTGCTTGTCGATGTGAGCGGTTCGCGAGATTTCGGAACCCGAAAAATGATGAAAAGCGAGCAGATAACAGAATTATCGGCAGTTCTGTCGTTTTCGGCGATACAAAACAACGATAAAATCGGTGTGATATTTTTCAGCGACCGCATCGAAAAATTTATTCCGCCCAAAAAAGGGCGTTCGCATATTCTGCGAATCATTCGTGAGTTATTAGATTTTCAACCTGTCGGCAAAAAAACCGACATTTCGGAAGCTTTGCGATATTTTACAAGTGTAATAAAAAAACGCAGCACGGCTTTTATTATTTCTGATTTTATCGACCGAAAATTTGAAAAAGCTCTGCAAATTGCCGGACACAAACACGATATTATCGCTTTGCAAATTTACGATTCTGCCGAACAAAAACTTCCGAATATCGGTTTCGTGAAATTTCAAGATGCCGAAACCGGCGAAGAAATTTGGGTGAACACTGCCAACAAAGCGGCACGCGACAAATTTGAAATCGACCGCAGAACAAATCAACTGCTGATTAAAGATATTTTTGCAAAAACAGGAGTCGATTATGCTCAATTACGAACCGACGAAGATTATGTGCGACCGTTGATGAATTTGTTTAAAAGCAGATGATAACAATGGATAATTGATAATTGATAATTGACAATTTTTATCTGAAAAATCATAAAAATCTGTGTTCTATTCTTAAAAAAAATGAAAATAAATTTTAAAAATATACTTGCTACAACATTGCTGCTGACAGCTTTCGTACAAATATTTGCACAAAAAGCCGTTTTGGATACAAATTCTGTTCTCATTGGCGACCAAGTTGCATTAAAATTGCAGGTTGATATTAAAAAAGGACTTGATATTCGTTTTCCGCTTTTCGATAAAATGTTAATAGAAGGAATCGAAATAGTATCGCAAACCTTAGATACTGTAAATCAAGGGAAAACGCTCGAAAAAATTCTCTATATCACTTCTTTCGACGACAGTTTGTTTTCCATTCCGCCGATTCCGATTGTTCGCGGCTTGGATACTTTGAAAACAAATCCGCTGAAACTGAAAGTCAGCTATTTTAAGCCCGATTCGGCATTTTTGGCGGCAATTGACACAAATCAAACAATTCGAATTCGCGACATAAAACCCATAATGGAAACGCCGTGGACGCTGAAAGAATTTTGGCAGCGTTTCGGAAATATCATTCTTATTGTACTATTTTCGGCATTAATCGTTGCAGCCGTAATTTATTATATCATCAGACGGCGAAAAAATAAACCGATTTTCTTCGCACCGAAGCCACAACTTCCGCCGCACCTTATTGCTTTGGAATCTTTGAACAAACTAAAAGATGAAAAATTGTGGCAAAAAGGAAAAATAAAAGAATATTACACCGAACTTACTGAAATTGTGCGTGTTTACATCGAAAATCGTTATTCGATTCCGGCAATGGAATACACATCGTATCAGATTTTAGATGCACTTGCCGAAATCAAAGATTTGTCGAACGAAAACAGCTTGCACTTAGGCAAAATGTTGTCCACAGCCGATTTGGTGAAATTTGCAAAACTCACACCCTTGGAACACGAAAACAACGATGCTTTGAAAACAGCTTTCGATTTTGTGGATATTACAAAACAGATTGTCGTTGAAACTGTTGAACAGGAATCGAAAATCGACAGTTAAAATTTCCACATCAATAAATCATCACATCTTTGCGGCACTTCGACAAGCTCAGCGACCGAATACACATCAACGCATCAACACATCAACAAATCATCTCATCATCAAATTTCCCAATGAAAGATCAATTTCTTCATATTTCAAGTATAAAATTTGCAAATCCCGGAATGTTTTGGCTGCTTTTGTTGCTTGTACCGATATTCGTTTGGTATATTTTCAAAAAGCGAAAATCGCAGGCTACAATCAGAATATCGAACGCCGAAAGTTTCAGAACCGGTTATCGCTCCGTAAAACGATATTTACGCCATATCTTGTTTATTTTCAGAGTCTTCGTTTTTGTTTTGTTGATAATCACCTTGGCACGCCCACAAACAACACAAAACTGGCAAAACGAAACCACCGAAGGCATTGACATTGCAATTGCCCTCGATATTTCGGGAAGTATGCTGGCTCGGGATTTTACGCCAAATCGTTTGGAAGCCGCAAAAGACGTGGCGATGCAGTTTATTGCAGGTCGCCCGCTCGACCGCATCGGCTTGGTGTGTTTCAGCGGCGAAAGTTTTACGCAATGTCCGCTTACTTCGGACCATGCCGTACTTTTAAACCTGTTTTCTGAAATCAAACAAGGTATGATTATCGACGGAACAGCACTCGGCGTTGGTTTGGCAAATGCCGTGAGTCGTTTGAAAGAAAGTAAAGCTGTGAGTAAAGTTATTATTTTTATAACAGACGGTGTAAATAATGCCGGCGAAATTTCGCCGGAAACTGCCGCCGATTTAGCCGCTAAATTCGGCATTCGAGTTTACACAGTCGGCATGGGAAAAAACGGATATGCTCCGTTTCCCGTACAAACCGTTTTTGGTACACAATATCAAGATATGGAAGTAAAAATAGATGAAGAAACTTTGAAACTTATTTCTCAAAAAACCGACGGACAGTATTTTCGTGCCACAAACAACAAAAAGCTGAAAGAAATTTACGAACAAATCGACAAATTGGAAAAATCGAAAATCGATGTTCAAAAATTCAGCACACGCGAAGATATTTTTTTCCCGTTTTTAGCTTTTGCAATAATTTTATTGATTTTGGAAATTGTGCTGAAGCAAACGGTTTTTAGAAATATCCCGTGACAATTGATAATTGATAATGGATAATTGACAATTGAAAATGCGAATCAAGAGTAAAAAATAGAATTAAATAATTAAAAATATCTGTAATTGCCTGTAATGCCGCAATTCCCCTCCGAGGTGCGGAATTGGGGCAATACAAGAAAATCATTACTTACAATTATTGAGTTTTTCAGACAATATTCGGTCTTCTATTCTCAATCAATTTTAAAACCAAGCCGATAAATTAATTTTTTATGAAACGTCCATAATTCCGGCAAATCACAAAAGAGCATGATTATTCTATAAAAGTAAAAATACGCTGCAAAGCCCGCTAAATGTGCGGTTTTGCTTTCGCAAAAATATGTAGCCAAAATAAAATATAAACACATGAAAGATATAACCACGGAAATAAAACTTTTTCAATTTGCTTATCCAGAATTATTGTGGCTTTTGGCTGCAATTCCACTTTTTTTCGTGATATATTTTCTGTCGGTTTGGCGAAAACGCAGGATATTAAAGCGTTTCGGCGATTCCGAAATCATTGCACAATTGATGCCGGAAGCCTCGCCTGTGCGGAATTTCCTTAAATTTATATTGATAAATTTGGCTTTTGCGGCAGTTGTTTTCGGAGCAGCACGCCCGCAATTTGGCGTTAAAATGAAAGAAGTTACCAAACGCGGAGCTGAATTGGTGATTGCCCTCGATGTATCGAACAGCATGATGGCGGAAGATATTCAGCCCAACCGCTTGGAACGTGCCAAAGAAGCCATTTCGCAATTGATGGAAAACGACCAAGGCGACAATATCGCTCTCATTGTTTTTGCCGGCGATGCTTACACTCAAATCCCGATGACAGCAGATTTCTCGGCAGCAGAATTGTTTTTGTCGAACGTAAAAACGGACATGATTCCGGTACAAGGTACAAATATTTCGGCAGCTATTGAATTGGGAATGAAATCGTTCAGTCCTGAAAATGATAAGGGACGTGCGATAATTATTATCACCGACGGCGAAGACCACGAACAAGATGCAATTGCCAAAGCAAAGGAAGCGAACGCAAAAGGAATTATCGTTTCAACTTTGGGAATGGGCGAACAGCGTGCAGTACCTATCCCCGACCCCGAAACCGGCGATTTCCGCAAAGATGCACAAGGCAACCGCGTTTTAACCGAATTGAACGAAACCTTGCTCAAACAAGTGGCACATGCCGGCGGAGGAATCTATACACGAGCGAACAACACACGTGTAGGTTTGAAAAATCTGTATGCCGATTTGGATAAATTAGGCAAAAGCGAACAAAAATCGAACGTTGCCGAATACGACGACCGTTACCGATATTTCGTAATCCTTGCTCTGTTTTTCCTTTTGGCTGAATTTTTTATTCTGGAACGACAAAACAGGTGGTTGAATCAGATTAAGATTTTTGAGTGAAAATTTTCAGTAAAAAATCGTAAATTTGTGGCTTAAATTAAGCAATTTTAAAAAACACTACAAAATGGAAATCCGTTTAAATGTAAAAGACAATCTATTATCTGATTTTGGAATCATTCACATTCAGGAGTTTTTGCAAAGACAATTACAGATATATGAATTACAATTGTCGGCAAACAAAATTTCAAAATATCTGAAAAAATCCAAAGAAGTGGATTGGGAAATGGAGTTCGACGAAGCAAAACAAAAAGCGTGGGATGAATATCAACAAAAATTTTTCAGCAAAGAATAATCATGAAAAAATATATCGTTGATGCAAATGTCCTTTTTTCAGCACTTATCGGAGGGAAAGAAATTTATATTAAACTTTTTGAAAACTATAAACTATTTGCACCCGATTTTATTTTGTTGGAAATAGATAAATATAAATCTGTTATTTTAAAAAAATCGAAATTGCCAAAACAAGAATTTCAGGATTTTATCCAACGACTTTTTCAGCAAATTACCGTGATACCTGCACTTTATATTACTGATGAAAACAAAGAAAAAGCAAAAGAATTATGTGAGGATATTGATATTAAAGATACAGCTTATATTGCTTTATCAATAGAAATGGATATTCCGCTGATTACACGAGATAAAAAACTTTACAATAGATTGATTTACAAACAATTCGCGAACATTATATTGCTTGAAGAATTATTGCATGACGAATAATTTTCACCAATTTATTCTTTTTTTTCGATACAAAAAGCAATCTTCCCCGAATTGCTTGGTCGCATTATATAAAACATAATTGCTCCGAATAATTCTTTGAACGAGGAAGCATCTCGTTTTATAGAACTTATAATTCCCATAATCAAAATTGACAAAATTCTAAGATAATATAGTACCGAAAATGAAAAATTTATTTTTAATATCAACACTGATATTTGCAAATCTCGTTTGCTTCGCCCAAAAAGAACGCTCGCTAATCCGCACCGGTAACGAAAAATACGCCGATAAAAAATACGAGCAAGCCGAAGTCAGCTATCAAAAAGCCGTGAATGCCGATTCGCTTTCTGCCGAAGCAAATTACAACTTGGCGGCATCGTATTACAAACAAAAAAAATACGACCAAGCCGAAAAAAATTATACTAAATTGACTCAAAATCAGACTGATAAAACGGTTATCGGAAATTCGTGGTATAATTTGGGCAACAATCAACTGAAAAAAGGAGAATCGCTTATCGGTGAACAAAAATACGAAGAAGCCGGGCAATCCTTACAAAACGCCGCCGAATCGTACAAAAACGCACTGCGAAATAATCCGAAAGACCTCGATGCAAAATATAATTTGGCTGTTACGCAACAATTGCTGAAAAAAAATCAACAGCAACAAAATCAGCAAAATCAACAGAACAAAGATCAGCAGAATAAAGACCAAAATCAGGATAAAAACAAAGACGAAAAAAATAAAGACGATAAAAAAGAAAACAAAAACCAGGGCGACCAAGAAAATAAAGATAAACAAAATCAAGGTCAAAACAACGACAAAGACGGCGACGGAATACCCGACAAAACCGAACAGGGCAACGACAAAAACAAACCTCGCGACACCGACAAAGACGGAAAACAAGATTTGAACGACACGGATTCCGACAACGACGGCATTCCGGACAATTACGAAGCCGGCAAAGACCCGACAAGCCCCAAAGATACCGACAAAGACGGTTTGCCCGATTATCGCGATACGGATTCGGACAACGACGGCGTGAAAGACAGTCAAGATGCAGATGCACTGCCAAAAGTGATGCAAATTTCGGACGAAGATGCAAAACGTATCTTGCAGGCTATCAACCAAAAAGAAAAAGAAGTGCAAGACAAAATCAAACGCGAAAAAGCAAAAGCCGGACGGGTGAAAGTTGAGAA
>DYMH01000012.1:19054-32670 GCA_020721645.1 Draconibacterium orientale | reverse complement strand
TGCAAGACAAAATCAAACGCGAAAAAGCAAAAGCCGGACGGGTGAAAGTTGAGAAAGACTGGTAAATAATGGTTAATTATTAATTGTTAATGGTTAATGAAGAAATATATTGATTTTGATAAGGATGCGGACATTATCATACAATTAAATTTGTCCTGTAAATAATGATAAAATAAAGAAATTTGAGAATGTGAAAATTTGGACTAAAGATGATTTTAAGATTTCTTAACTATTTTTCATTATTTTTTGCTAAATATAGTATTCATCAAAGAATTAGAATTCGTAATTTAGCCGTCTATAAGAAATAAATACCGAAAAAAGAATTGCTACTCCAATTTGTTATAAATTATATTTCAAAACATTAACAATTTATAATTAACAATTAATTTATGAGCCAAGAAACTTTGCCATTCGGAA
This sequence comes from Draconibacterium orientale, assembly GCA_020721645.1. Classification (GTDB taxonomy): domain Bacteria; phylum Bacteroidota; class Bacteroidia; order Bacteroidales; family JAADGE01; genus DYMH01. The sequence continues at coordinate 32,253 of DYMH01000012.1, read as the reverse complement.
ATTTTTCAAATTGGGTAAAAAACTCACTGACTTTGCGATTGGTTACAATCGGGTTTTTGGTGTTAATTATGTTGATTCCCATCAGTTTTATCAACGATTTAATTACGGAACGCCAAGTTCGTCGCGATGAAGCTGTGAACGAAATCAGTTCGAAATGGGGCACGGAACAAACCGTTTCGGGTCCGGTGATGACGGTTCCGTACAAATATTACATGCGTGTTTACAACGAAGAAACAAAAACCTACACAGCTGTTGAAACCCGCGAATTGGCTCATTTTCTGCCCGAAAAATTAGAAATATCATCGAAAATAATTCCTTCGCTCCGACGACGAGGCATTTACGAAGCCATGCTTTATAACGCCGATATTACAATAAAAGGCTATTTCAAAAAACCTGATGTTAAGGCTCTGTATTCAGATGCCAACGCATTGCTGAAAGAAACTTTTATCACTGTTGGATTAACAGATTTGCGAAACGTAGAAAAAGTTGATTTATCATTTGCCGACAAAAACTACGAATTTAATCCCGGAACGGAAGCAGTTGCTTTAATTCCTTCCGGAATCAGCACTCCGGTTGATGTTGAAACTTCTTCCGACACTACAAAATTGTATTTCAGTTATACTTTGAAATTCAACGGAAGTTCCGGATTGTTCTTTGTTCCGCTTGGCAAAGAAACTTATATTGATATGACTTCACCGGGACAAAATCCGAGTTTCGACGGTGCATTTTTACCCAAAACCCGAAATATTGACAAAAACGGATTTACGGCAAATTGGCAAATATCAAATCTCAACCGCAACTTTCAACAAGCATTTACAGGCGTTCCCGAAGGTATTGCACCTTCAACATTTGGCGTGCGTTTACTAATCGGTGTCGATGAATATCAAAAAAACACAAGAGCATCAAAGTACGCAATTCTCTTTATCATGCTCACTTTCATGACATTCTTCTTTGTTCAAACAATCAATCACATACACATTCACCCGATTCAATATCTGTTGGTGGGCTTGGCTTTGGTTGTATTTTATATTTTATTGATTTCGATTTCGGAACATCTAAGTTTCACTTATGCTTATCTGATTGCTTCATTGGCAATTATCCTTCAAATATCGCTTTATGTGAAGAGTATGTTCAAGCACAATCTTTTAACTTTGGTTACAGCTTTGATTTTAGTAGTTTTGTACGCTTTTATTTTTGTTATAATTCAATTACAGGATTTCTCGCTTTTAGTCGGCAGTGTCGGATTGTTCGCTGTTTTAGCAGCGGCAATGTATTTCTCGCGAAACATCGATTGGTATTCGCTGAAAACGAAAAAAGAAGAGGAAGAATAGACGGAAGACAAAAGAATTAAGAATTAAGAATTAAGAATTAAGAATTAAGAATTAAGAATTAAGAATTAAGAACAAAATAAATTTCCACATTCTCAAATTTTCACATTTTCACATTTTCACATTTCCATTTCATGAAGAATTTTAAAATTATCGCAATATTCATTTTTTTGATTTTGAGCGGATTAACCATATTCGCACAAGTCAAATTTACGGCATCGGCGGAAAAAGCCGTAGAAGTGGGCGAAAATTTTCGTGTTGAATATACGGTAAACGCCGATGCAAGCGGTTTTCGAGCACCTTCGTTCAGCGGATTCGATGTACTTTCCGGACCGAATATGTCCACCGGAAGCAGCATTTCGATTGTGAACGGAAATATGACGCAAAGTGTTACAACGGGATATTCGTATATTTTACGTGCACGAAAAGAAGGTAAATACACATTGCCTGCGGCTCAGGTAACGGTTTCGGGCAAAACGTACACTTCAAATGCAGTAGGTATCGAAGTTGTTAAAGGAAATGCTCCAAGTTCCGATGAAAATAATAACACCGATGCGAATGGAAATTCTTCAAAATTGTCGTCCGACGATTTGTTTGTTGATGTGAGTTTGAGTAAAACCACCGTTTATCAGGGCGAACACGTAATTGCGACCATCAAAATCTACACAAAAGTTGGTTTGGTTCAGTTTGAAGATATGAAATTTCCTTCATACACCGGATTTTGGACACAAGACATTCAATCGCCCACACAAATCAACTTGCAGCGGGAAAATGTGAACGGGAAAATCTATGAAGTCGGCTTACTGAAACAAAGCATTTTATTTCCTCAAAAAACCGGAAAATTGACCATCGATCCGTATCAAGTTCAATTGGTTGTGCAGGAAAAAGCCGGAAGAGTTCGCAACTTTTTCGGGCAATTGGTCGATCAATACAGAAATGTGAGTAAATCGCTGAAAAGTTCGTCGAAAACCATCACTGTACTGCCTTTGCCGGGCAACCAACCCGACAATTTCTCGGGTGTCGTGGGTCGAGATATGAAATTGAGTGCGACTGTTGATAAAAACAAATTGAAAACCGATGAAGGAATTTCGCTGACAATTAAATTATCCGGAAACGGTAACTTAAATCTAATCAATGATTTAAACCTGAAATTTCCGCCCGCATTTGAGCCGTATAAGCCTAAAATAAAAGAAAATATCAACCAGACAACCGGCGGCTCTTCCGGAAGTAAAACATTCGATTATTTTTTGTTGGCACGCGAAGCCGGAAAATTCAAAATTCCACCCGTTTCGTTCAGTTATTTCGATACGGAATCCGGGACGTACAAAACTCTGTCGAGCGAAGAATTTAATATCGAAGTTGAAAAAGGCAGCGGAAATTCGGAAATTGTTACTAACGAAGGTGCGCAAAACGATGTGGTGGCTCTGAAAAACGATATTCGATACATAAAAAAAGGTCCCGGAAATTTGCATAAGACAGGTGAAATATTTGCTGCATCGAATTTGTTTTATTCATTTTATCTTCTTGGTTTATTGATATTTGCACTTATCGTGATTTTGAAACGAAAAAGTATTCGAGAAAATGCCAATGCAGCTAAAATGCGTAACAAACAAGCAGGGAAAATATCCAAAAAACGGCTTCAAAAAGCGAATCAATATCTGCAAACAAAAGACAAAACAGCATTCTACAAGGAACTGTTGTCGGCTGTTTGGGGATATTTGGGCGATAAACTCGGATTGGGTGCCGAACAAATGACAAAAGATAAAATTCGGGAAGTATTAACCGAAAAAAATATTGATTCCGATTCGATTTCAAAATTGACAAATCTTTTGGATACTGCTGAATACGCCCAATACGGACCTGTGGGCGAGGAGGGGAGTCCCGAAAAATTGTACTCGGAAGCGGGGCAAATGATTACGGATTTGGAAAACAGAATTTAATGATGCTAAAAAATTGAAAAATTTTCAAATTTCCTGTAACTTTGTTAAAAAATAGACACAATGAAAACCGTTACATTATTAATAGAAGAAAGCGATTTTTTGGACTATTCGTTTAAAAGTGATACAATTCTTTTCGTTGAATTAAAAAAAATATTGACAAAAAAAATTTTAAAACAATCACTCGAAAAATCACATCAGCTTGCATCGAAAACCGATTTGGGCGAAATGACATTATCAGAAATTAATGCGGAAATAAAAACCGTTCGGGGAAATGATAAAAATAGTCGTTGATACCGAAATTCGGGTTTTTATGGAATTTAAAAAATGAAATATTTCTGAAAATAAAGTAATTACAGAACAAATTCTTCCGAAAATCGAACGCAAAGGATTTACAATGGTCGAATGGGGCGGCAGCCAAATAAAATCTGATAAAATAGAATAATAAATCGAATAGAAAATGAAGATGCGAACAGTCACATTCACAGCAATTTTGCTGTTTTTCAGCACAATTGTTTTTTCACAAGCAACACCGAAAAAGATATTTGAAACGGGCAATAATTTTTATGCACAGGGCGATTACGAGCAAGCGATTCAGGCATACAAAAAAGTACTCGATTCGGGCGTAGAATCAGCAGAATTGTACTACAATTTGGGAAACGCATTTTACCGAACCGGAAAATATACCGATGCTATCTACTATTACGAAAAATCGAAACTTCTTGCACCCGATAATGAAGATTTACAGCACAATTTAGAAATGGCAAACCTTCAAATTTCCGATAAAATTGTTCCGCTTCCCGAATTTTTCGTAACTCGAAAAATAAAATCACTAATCGTTTCAAAATCAGCGGATTTTTGGGCGTGGTTGAGTATTTCAACTTTTATTTTAATGCTCGGGTTGATGCTTTTTTATTTGTTTTCTAAAAGTCGAAAAATCAAGCAAATTTCTTTCTTTTCCGGAATGTTGTTTTTGATTTTATCGGTAACAACATTTGTTTTCACCCGACAACAGACCGAAAACCTGACGGCTCATAAAGCTGCCGTCATTTTTGCCCCTTCGGTTTACATAAAAAGCTCGCCCTACGAAAATGCCACCGAGCTGTTTTCGATACACGAAGGTTTGAAAGTCGCTATTATCGACGATTCCGGCGATTGGTACGAAATTAAATTAGCCGACGGTAAAATCGGCTGGATGCAAAAAGAAGGTTTGAAACGCTTGTGATATTTTCTTCAAAAAGTAATTTTTATAATCATCTGCCGGATTTTAAAATCCGGCAGTTTTTTTATGTAACCTTTATGTTTAAATAACTTACATTAACATATTTTAACATCAAAAATTCATATCTTTGAAAGATTATAATATCAAACCAAAAAAAATATTTTTATGAACCCACAAATTAGAGTTTTTCTAAAAATTGCCGGAATCCCGGCTTTTATGATGATTTCAGCTTCGGTTTTCGCACAGTCGGATACTTTTCGCTTAGAAAATTACAAACTGCCGGAAATAAAATTTCGGAGTATAGATATCAGCGGCAGAGCTGAAAATACAGGCGATGGACAGAATATTGTTTTCGACAGTCTAACTGCCAATAAAAACCGGAATAACATATTAAACGGAAATTTAGCCTTGAATTTTCGCAGTTTTAAAAGTACACGGAAAATACAACGCTTACAAAATTTTTCAATTACACAAAATTCTAATTTTTGGAAAAATCAAACAGACAGTATGAAATTGGAGTCTAAGGATTTAAATTCATATACGAATTTACATTACAGTTTGACAAACAGAATATACGGTCGAAAAAACTATTTTATTGAAACCGACTTATGGACCTATGGTACAAATGATCTGTACAAAAGAAAGGCTGATACTTTTTACACAAATAACAAAAATTCATATTTTAGTTTACAAATTCCTCTTTTGGTCGGAAAAGGCAGAATAGAGCCGGTTACAAAAGCTCGGCAAGCCGTATATATTTTCGATGAATTGAGTAAAGAAAAACGTTTGACTCGAAATCCGAGCGAAATTGAAATTACTGAATTTTCCGATTTTCTTGCATTATTAGATAACGAAAGATATTTCGACAGTCGTTTGAAAAAAATCAGCGATTTGGAAAAAATTGATTCATTTCTGACAGAAAAAAAAATTATTTCGGAAAAAGATATGAAATATTTTGCCATTGTTAATGATAATCTTGATTTTGGATCGAATATTGAACGTAATTCCGGCAAACGATTTTCAATCGGTACAAGCCCCCAAATGAGCCTGACAAATAGTACCAATAGAAGAAAAATAGGCGACAGCGTTGTTTATACCTACGATTTAAAAATTAAAAATTTGGGAATATCCGGAATCCTAATTTACGAAATCGAAAGACCTGTAAATCTGTATTGGCAAAATAATTTCAAGATTGAATTTATGTATTCTTACTTGTCGAGTGACACCAAAATTGATACAACATCTTTTTTAGAAAAAGGGACATTGTTGAGCGGAGGTATTAACTACGGATGGAGTTATGTTCCAAATACCAGAACTTCGATTTCAGCTAATTTTGTTGCACGTTTTGACGCACCGCGCGTTTCAGCAGAAAAAATGGATACTGTATTTTCCAATAAATCTTTCCATTTTAATCCCGGCATATCTGTTAATTTGCAATATTATTTAACGCAGCGATTGAGATTTTATGCAAATACTTATTTCAGTTACAGATATTTAGAATCCGATAACGAATATTTCAATCAGAGGTTATTCAATTTCGGAAATTACGACAAATACAAAACATTCAATTACACAATATCTTTGGGTTTTAGTTATGCAATTTTTTAGCAGATAATGCTAAACATATAAAAAGCTCGTCAAATGCAAACGGGCTTTTTTAAATTACAACTCTTTTATTTTGAAATACTTAATCTGTCGTAAAAAAAGTAAAAAAAGTAGCTTTTTGCTGATTTATCAATAAAAAACTGATGTCGCCGTAAGCAATATCAAAAATACTAAAAACAACAAGCACCAAATATTTTTTGCCGAAAAAGGTAAAAAATCGTTCCCAAAAAATTTCTAAATTTTGGGGTATCATGCTAAAATAATTGGAATGTGCCAAGCACTTTCCTTCCGATAACATTTGATACAATTGTTTTGTACCTTCCTCAGAAGAAATTTTGCTGAAATTTTGCAAACTTGCTGCTGTATTTGCTTTGAAATCAGATTTTAAGAATATTGTGTAAGGTTCCGGCAAATGTTTAATCAAGGAATCTGCCGCATACACGAGATTTTGATTGGTTACAGGTCCGTGCGATGTGATATCCAAGAAAACTAAATTTCGCGTATAAAAAGGTATCATATCATCGGAATATCCACCTGCTGAGAGCATTGAGCACAATTTTTTTGATTCGATCGATTTGTCGAGTTTTAGGGTGAGTTCCATTAATTTATTTTTTCTCGCCCCAAGTGAAGGTTGATTTTATGAATCAAAAGCTCACTGTTTATGGGTTTGCTAATGTAATCGGAACAGCCGGATTCAAAGGCTTTTACCGAATCTGATTTTTGAGCGTAAGCCGTTTGGGCAATGATTGGCAATTCGGGGCGAAATTCTTTAATGAGCTTTGTAGCTTGGTATCCGTCCATAACAGGCATTTTAATATCCATCAAAATTAAATCGATTTTAGAATTTTCCCGACAACGTTTCACCGTTTCTTCTCCGTTTGATGTTCTGATAATATCAATATTCTCTTTCGAAAGAATTTCTAAAAGATACATAAAATTATAGTCTTCATCTTCGGCTATGAGTATTGTTTTATATGTTTTGAGCTCCAATTCCGGCGAATACGAAATCAAATTTTTCGTTATTATTTTCTGTTGATTTTCTTTAACGGGTATTGTAAAATGAAATTCAGAACCTTCGCCGACAATCGATTTAACCCATATTTTTCCGCCCAGCAGCTCGATATACGATTTTGAAATCGACAAACCGAGTCCCGAACCGCCGTATTGACGGGTAGTTGTCATTTCTACCTGTCGAAATCGTTGGAAAATTTCTTCCTGCAAATTATCCGGAATACCAATTCCGGTGTCGCTAACATAAAACTCTAAACAGTCATCTTTTACAAAATATCCAAATTCAATTGTACCTTTTTCGGTAAATTTCAGTGCATTACCAACAAGGTTTGAAATAATTTGGTTCAATTTCGTTTCATCACTTTCAAAAAAAGCAAAATCATCATATAATTCCAAATTGATAGTGAAAGCAATATTTTTATCTTTGACTTTGAGCGAAAATTGGTCATAAATTTGCCTTAATAAATAATTGATATTGATTTGGGAAGTATTCAGTATCTCCTTGCCTGCTTCTATGGTTGCAATGCTGATAATATCGGTGATTATCGATAGAAGTTGCCGACTGCTTTGAACAATGATTTCACTATATTGTGTGCGTTTTTCGGCAGGAATCTCATTGTCTGTTATGAGCTCCGAAAATCCGACGATGGCATTGAGCGGTGTTCGTATTTCGTGTGAAATATTGTGTAAAAATGCGGTTTTCAATCGGTCGCTTTCTTCGGCTTTATCTTTGGCTACAATGAGGTCGTGCATCAATTTTTTTTCGATCGAAATATCTTCTACAATCAAAATAAAATTTGTAATGATACCTAAATTATTGATTAAAGGAGAGATACTTACATTTTCCCAATAACGCTCGTGTGTTTTTTTTCTGTTTAAAAACTCCGTTTTTACTATTTTCCCCGAACGAAGAGCGTCCCACATTGACTTATAATCTTCGTGTGATAAATGCCCTTTATTGAATATACGAGGTGCCTTTCCAAGAACATCTTCTGCTTGATAGCCTGTTAATAAAGTAAATTCCAAATTTACATATTCAATTTTTCCCTTTTCATCGGTAATAATTGTCGATGCCGGACTGTGCTCTACGGCTTTACTGAGTTTAATAATCTGTTGTTCGGATTTTTGCTTTTCGGTAATATCTTCTTTAACAGCAAGATATCGAACAATTTTCCCTTCATCGTTGATTATTGGCGATATAAGGACATTTTCAAAATATACTTCTCCGTTTTTTTTTCGATTTTGAAATTCTCCGCGCCACTCTTTACCCGATAAAATCGTTTGCCACATTTGTTCATAAACCTCCGAACTTGTATTTCCCGATTTCAAGATTCTCGGATTTTGTCCAAACACTTCTGCTGCGAAGTATCCGCTTACTTCGGTAAATTTTGGATTCGTATATTCTATGTTTCCTTCCGTATCGGTTAATATGATGGACGCCGGATTTTGTTCTACGGCTTGCGAAAAAATTCGTAATTCCGATTCGGTTCTTTTATATTTTGTGATATTCTCAATATAACTGACAAAGTAATACGAATTGTCCTGCGAATTTCGAACAATACTCGTAGAAATTTGTACCCAAACAGGCACTCCATCTTTATGTTGATAGGTTTTTTCGAATGATATTGTTTTTTCAAATCCCGCAATCATTCGATTAAATTTTTCCTGTTCAATTGTAATGGTAACGTGTAATATGTAGGAAAATCGTTTGCTAAAAAATTCTTCCTTTCTATAACCCAACATTTTGCACAAGTTGTCATTCACGTTTATAAAACAACCATTAGAATCGACCAAACAAACAGCATTCGATGAATTTTCAAAAACGGTTTGAAATAGATCTTGATTTTCTTGCAATTTTGAAACAGAAATCCGGTTATTTCGTTTTCTTTCTATTTCGTTTGATAATTTTTGTATAAGCGAAAGCAATTTCGAAAATCCTTGTTCCGATTTTTTAATATATCCCGAGATACCCGCATTTACGCAATCGCCGGCAAATTCTTCCGAACCGCAATCGGTATAAACAATTAATGGAATGTCGGAATAATCGTTTTTAATTTTTTCTATCAATTCTAAACCCTGCAATGCGGAAAATCTGAAATCGCTTACGATGATTTGAATTTCTTCTTTTTTAATTTTTTGTAATCTTTCATACGTTTCTGCCTGATATACAATATATTCAGAATTATCTTTCAAAATATTCCCAAAAGAAAAGGTGTCATCGAAATTTTCAGAAAGAAAAACAAGAGTCTTTTTAAAATTCATTTGTAATTTTCCGCTTTTACCAAAAAATATTTCTTGTAAAATTAATTTAAAAAAGCAGAACTTGAAAATAATTTTCGTCTATAATTGCCGAAAATTCAGCAAAAAATAACGAACCGCAATTTTTAGATTGCGGTTCGTTTAATTAACAAAAAACTATCTTTACAATAAACGAATGTCTTTTACCAATATTTCTTTTGCCAAATCATTCATTTTTTGAATAATCATACTGCGAATCATCAAAACTTCGTTTTTTGCAATCGGTGAATTCATTTTCACGTATAAAATATTTTTATCGAGATGAATTTTTTCAGTAGCATGTGCAATATTTCTACCTACAATAGAATCCCATTGTTTAATTAAATGATTTTCTTTAAATTTTCTCGATGCTCCGATAGCTTTCAGATAGCGTTCGAGAACTTCTTTTAATGGCTCGGTATTGCTTTGTCGCATCTATTTTTTGTTTGATATTAATTCTTCAACAAATTATTCAACTTCGTCTAATTTCGATTTATCCGAATTGAATTGCCAATGTAAAATTTTATATTTTTCGCCGGTTTTAATCACAACAATCCTATCATAGAGTGTTTTATTTTCGTATTCAACTGTATAATCTTCAACAGTTTTTGTTACTCCGTTTTTAATCGAAGTGTTAAACGATGTCCGCGAATACGTTTTGAGTTTCCCAACCGATACAACCAAATTTTTTATCATATCTTTCCATTCTTCTGCCGGATTTGCAACAATGGCTTGTTCATCGAGCAATTCCGGAATTTTATCGTACTGCTCTGTTTTAATATTTTCGTAAAACTGTTTTACAACTTTGTCAGATTCGGAAAGGCTTTCGCAACCATAAAATACTGTTGATAAAACAACAATCAGAATTGAAATTTTTAGTCTTGTTCTCATAATTTTGGTTTTAATATTTTACGAAATTTAGAACATTTTTTTTGCAATAACAAGTTTATTTTTGTTCGAGTTCTATTGTGTTTTTTTCTATTGAATACACATTCGATTTAACAGAAATTTGCGACAAAGCATTTTTTATCCTGTTTTCATTAGTATCTGTTATAAAAATTTGTCCAAAATCAGCATCGGCAGTCAGTTCTATAATTTGCCCTACCCGCTCGCTGTCAAATTTATCAAAAATATCATCAAGCAGCAAAATAGGTTTCAATCCGCTTACAGATTTAAGAAACTCATATTGTGCAAATTTCAGAGCTGCAAGATAGGTTTTTTGTTGCCCCTGCGAGCCAATTTTTTTAATCGCCCGATTTTGCAATTCGAGGCTCAAATCGTCTTTGTGAATCCCTACCGAAGTATATTCCAACATCATATCTTTGTTTCGGGCTGCTTGAAGCATCTCAATAAAATTTGCCTCCAAAAGTTGCGATTTGAAAATTAAATCCACTGTTTCCTGTCCTTTTGAAATCAAAGAATAATATTTTTGGAAAATTGGTAATAGTTTATCGATAAAATCGAGCCGTTTTGAAAAAATCACCGACCCTTCGGCAGCCAATTGTTCATCATAAATATCCAATGTTTCTTTGAAAACCGTTTTTTGTGCCGAGAAATCTTTCAGCATTTTATTACGCTGCATCAAAATCCGATTGTATTTTATCAACCGATGTAAATAATCGGCATCGAATTGCGAAATCACCGAGTCGATATATTTGCGACGTTCCTCGCTCCCACCGATAATCAGCGTATTATCATCGGGCGAAATGATTACAGCTGGTATCAATCCGATGTGTTCCGACAGTTTTTCATATTCTTTGTCGTTTCGTTTGAAAATCTTTTTTTTCCCCGATTTCAGTCCGCAATAAATCATTTCCAAGCGCTCTTGTCGAACAAATTCGCCCTGAATCACAAAAAAATCGGTGTCGTGTTTTATATTTTGACTGTCGATTTGATTAAAATAACTTTTGCAAAACGATAAATAATAAATTGCATCGAGTAAATTTGTTTTTCCAATTCCGTTCAAACCGGTGAAACAATTGATTTTTTCGGAAAATTCCAATTCAACGTGTTCAAAATTTTTAAAGTTGATAAGCGATAATTTTTTCAGATACATCTGTCGTTATTTTGCGAATACAATATTATTAATTCTTCCTGTGAAAAAAAAGCAAAGTAAAATTTCGGTTTATATTTGAAAAAATTTACATTTGCCAAAATTTTGTTTTATGTGATGAGTTGAAAATTTTCACATTTTCACATTTTCACATTTTCACATTTTCACATTTTCACATTTCCTAATTTTTAAATTATAAACATATCAAAAATAAAAAAGACCAATGAGTACGAACAAAGAGCAAAACGCCGATCACAATTTTGAAGCCATAGAATCGACCTTATCGAAAAGTGAGCAGTTTATCGAAAAAAATCAGACAAAAATTACGATTGTTGTCGGAACAATTTTAGCAATTGTTGGCTTGTATATCGCGTATCAAAAATTTATTAAAGCTCCCAAAGAAAAAGAAGCCTTAGCACAAATGTTTGTGGCAGAACAATATTTTGAAGTCGATTCATTCAAATTAGCTTTGAACGGAGATGGAAATTACCCGGGTTTCTCAAAAATTATCGACCAATACGGTTCCACAAAAGCCGGAAATTTGGCAAAATATTACGCAGGTGTTTCGTATATAAAACTCAAAGAATACGATAAAGCCATTGATTTATTACAAGATTTTTCGACAAGCGACGAAATGTTGAGTGCAATTGCAATTGGTTGTATTGGAGATGCTTACACCGAAAAAAATGATTTGAAAAATGCTGTCGAATATTATTCAAAGGCTGCCGATAAAACCGATAATAAATTCTCTACACCAATCTATTTGATGAAACTCGGCAGAGTTTACGAACATTTATCCGATTTCAAAAACGCATTGAATACATATCAACGCATAAAAGATAATTATGCTCAAACACAAGAAGGTCGTCAAATAGAAAAATACATCACGCGGGTGAAATTGAGTATGTAAATATTTATTGATTAGCTGATTTTTTGATGTGCTGATATGCTGATTAAATTTAATATCAAATGGTTAAATAATTTATAAAACAAGTTTTTAACCGAACTTGGTATCGTATTTGAAATAAGATATGATATTCCGAAAATAAATAATTTTAAAACACTAAATTATTTTTATCAAAATCAAAAAAAATCCCGGTAAAAAGGGATTTTTTTTATACTTTTAACTTTTTACTTTCAACTTTTTACTTTCAAAAATGAGCACAACAAATTTATCGGAATACGACTTAAAAAAAGTTCCCTCAGCCAAGAAAATGCGTTTCGGAATTGTGGTTTCGGAATGGAATACCGAAGTTACCGAAGCCTTGTTTGAAGGAGCTTTCAACACATTACTTAATCACGGTGCAAAAGCCGAAAATATTGTAAAAGAATACGTTCCCGGCACTTTTGAACTCACCTTCGGAGCAGCTTCCATGGCAAATTGTTGCGGTGCCGATGCTGTTATCGTTCTGGGTTGCGTTGTTCAAGGCGAAACACGCCATTTCGATTTTATTTGTCAGGGCGTTACTCAGGGCATTGCGGCTTTGAACGAAAAAGGCGAAACGCCCGTTATTTTCGGTGTTCTGACAACTGAAAATCTGCAACAAGCTCTCGACCGTGCCGGCGGAAAACTCGGCAACAAAGGCGATGAAGCTGCTGTTACAGCTATCAAAATGGCAGCTTTCCGGCAACGACAAAAGGAATCGCGAAAAGTAAATAAATTACGTAAAGATTTTTTATAATTTTTCACTTTTAGTTTTTCACTCTTAGTTTTTAGTTTTTCACTCTTAGTTTTTAGTTTTTCACTCTTAGTTTTTAGTTTTTCA
>DYMH01000012.1:0-18954 GCA_020721645.1 Draconibacterium orientale | reverse complement strand
TAGTTTTTAGTTTTTCACTCTTAGTTTTTAGTTTTTCACTCTTAGTTTTTAGTTTAATGATCGATTTAGGCAAAAATAATCTCACGATTCACGATATTGAAAAAATCGTTTTTCATAACGAAAAAATAAAAATTTCGGACGAGTCAGTCGCAAAAGTCAGGAAATGTTACACGTTTCTCGAAACATTTTCAAAAGATAAAGTCATTTATGGCATCAATACAGGCTTCGGTCCCATGGCACAGTACCGCATCAGCGATGAAGACCGGCTGAAATTGCAATTTAATTTGATACGCAGCCACTCATCGGGAAGCAACGATTTAATTTCCGACAATTGCGTTAAATCCGCCATGGTTGCCCGATTGAACACTCTTTTACAAGCACGTTCGGGAGTGAACGATTCAGTTATTTTTCTGCTCGAAAATTTTATCAATCTCGATATTTTCCCAAACATCTACAAACACGGAGGCGTGGGTGCCAGCGGCGATTTAGTTCAGTTATCGCATTTAGCTTTGGCTTTGATTGGTGAAGGAAAAGTGAGATATAAAGGCGAAGAGCGAAATACTGCTGATGTTCTCAAAGAATTAAATTTGAAGCCGATAGATATAAAAATACGCGAAGGTTTGGCACTCATCAACGGAACTTCGGTGATGACCGGAATCAGCATGATTAATGTGATTCGTGCCCAAAAATTGCTGAATCATTCGCTCATGATTTCATCGATGATAAACGAATTGGTACAATCGTACGACGACCATTTTTCGCAGGAACTAAACCAAGTGAAACATCATCGCGGACAAGAAGTTACGGCTCAGGCAATGCGAACTATTACAAGCGACAGCCGTTTGATTCGCAAACGCCACGAACATCTGTACAACGGAAATAACAACGAACAGATTTTCGAGGAACGTGTGCAGGAATATTACTCCATGCGTTGCGTTCCGCAAATTCTCGGTCCGATTTACGATACAATTCAGTACTCAAAAACGGTTCTCGAAAACGAAATAAATTCCGTAAACGACAATCCGATTATCGACCCGGACAATGAAAACGTATGGCACGGCGGTAATTTTCACGGCGATTATGTGGCTTTGGAGGCGGACAAATTAAAAATTGCCGTAACAAAACTTTCAATTTTGGCAGAACGCCAGTTGAATTTTTTGATGAACGATAAATTGAATAAAATTTTGCCTCCGTTCGTTAATTTGGGCGTTTTGGGTTTGAATCTCGGAATGCAGGGAGCACAATTTACTGCCGTTTCTACGGTTGCCGAAAATCAAACACTCTCGAATCCGGTTTCGATTCACAGCATACCAAACAACAACGATAATCAAGATATTGTCAGCATGGGAACCAACGCTTCACTGATGACTCAAAAAATTATCAACAACACGTTTGAAGTTTTGGCAATTGAATTGCTTTCAGTCATTCAAGCAGTTGATTATTTGAATGTTGAAAATAAATTATCGACCGAAAGCAGAAAATATTATGCCGAAGTACGAAATCTTGTTCCAAAATTTTCGGAAGATGAAATTATCTACCCAAAATTGGAAAAAATAAGAAACTTCCTAAAAAACAGTGATATTGATTATTTGAAAATTTAGTAATTAGTATTCATTGGTGTTTAGTTAGGCTAATTATTGTATATCAAGCCTGAAAGGCTTAAATATAAATAGCCGCCGGTGTAAACCGGCGGAAATAAAAAATCACGAGTTGCAACCCTGATAAGGGTTGAACAAGAGAATTTGTTTTAAGATTCAACCCTTGTCAGGGTTGCAGTTTAACGCATTTTATTTCCATAGGTTTCACCTACGGTTATTCATATTCAAGGCTTTCAGCTTTAACTTATACGACATTGAATTAGTATTTAGTAGCTAGAAAAGACTTTAAATTGAAGTATTTAAAATTTTTATAACCTTATTTAGGTGAAATCAATATTTCATTAACAATTAACCATTAACAATTAACCATTAATGATGAAATATGCACTTGTAACCGGCGGATCGCGCGGAATTGGTCGGGCAATAAGTATAAAATTAGCAGCCGACGGATTTTTCGTTTTCATAAATTATAAATCGGCAGATGATGCTGCACAAGAAACCTTGAACGAAATACGAAAAACGGGCGGACAAGCCGAATTGCTGAAATTCGATGT
Source organism: Draconibacterium orientale (assembly GCA_020721645.1). Taxonomy (GTDB): domain Bacteria; phylum Bacteroidota; class Bacteroidia; order Bacteroidales; family JAADGE01; genus DYMH01. The sequence goes on along the minus strand of DYMH01000012.1, from coordinate 16,802 downwards.
TTCAAATTCAGCCGAAACAATTTCGGCTCTCGAAAAATTGGCAAGCGAAAAACCGGATATTTACATTCATACACTTGTAAATAATGCCGGAATCCGTAAAGACAATTTATTGGTTTTTATGCAGGATTCGGAATGGAACGATGTTTTGAATACGAATTTGAACAGTTTCTTTACAATTACGCGAGCTTTAATAAAAAATATGTTGGTTAAAAAAAGCGGGCGAATTATCAATATTGTTTCACTTTCGGGAATCAAAGGACTTCCGGGACAGACGAATTATTCGGCGGCAAAAGCCGGAATTATTGGTGCTACAAAAGCCTTGGCACAGGAAGTTGCTCGTAAAAATGTTACGGTAAATGCAATTGCTCCGGGTTTTATATCAACCGATATGACAGCAGATTTGGACCAAAACGAACTCAAAAAAATGATTCCCGCACAACGTTTCGGGAAACCGGAAGAAGTTGCCGAATTGGTGTCATTTCTGGCTTCCGACAAATCGGCATATATCACAGGCGAAGTGATTCATGTAAACGGAGGTTTATACACTTAAATAATGGATAATTGATAATTGATAATTGATAATTGTTATTTTTTAGTTTTTCACTTTTAGATTTTAGTTTTTCACTTTTAGTTTTTCACTTTTAGTTTTTCACTTTTAGTTTTTAGATTTTAGTTTTTAGATTTTAGTTTATAATTTTGTTGCGTTTTCGTTAAACAACAACTTACTATGAATCGTGTCGTTATCACCGGAATGGGAATTTATTCCGTTTTGGGTAAAAATAAAGAAGAAGTTAAAGAATCCTTATTTCAAGGGAAATCGGGAATTGGGCTTGATTTGCGGCGAAAAGAATTTGGTTTTCGCTCGTCGCTCACCGGAATTATCGAACGCCCGGATTTGAAATCAGCACTTTCGCGCCGCATGCGTGTAGGCTTGCCCGAACAAGGCGAATATGCCTACGTAGCAACGGTCGAAGCATTGAAACAAGCCGGTATCGACCAAGTTTATTTAGATAAAAATATCGTTGGCATTTTGTTCGGAAACGACAGTTCGGCAGTTCCCGTAATCGAAGGTTGGGAAACCATGAAAGCTAAGCGGGACACATCGCTCATTGGTTCCGGTTCAATTTTTCAGTCGATGAATTCGACCGTTACCATGAATCTATCTGTTATTTTCAAACTCAAAGGAATCAATTTTACACTCAGCGGAGCCTGTGCCAGTGGTTCGCACGCCATTGGAATCGGAGCTTTACTCATCAAGCAAGGTTTGCAGGATATGATTATTTGCGGCGGAGCACAGGAAATAAACATGGAATCGATGGGAAGTTTCGATGGTTTGTCGGCATTTTCGGTTCGAGAAAACGAACCACAGAAAGCCTCTCGTCCGTTCGACCGCGATCGCGACGGACTTGTTCCGAGCGGAGGCGGAGCAGCAATTGTTCTCGAAAGCTACGAAAGTGCAGTAAAACGCGGTGCAACAATTCTGGGCGAAGTTCTCGGCTACGGATTTTCATCGAACGGCGACCATATTTCGGTTCCAAACGTTGAAGGACCGCAACGTTCGCTCGAAATGGCATTGCAACAAGCCGGATTGAAACCGTCTGATATTGATTACATTAACGCACATGCAACATCAACTCCGGTAGGCGATTCGAACGAAGCACAATCTATTTTTGAAGTTTTCGGTTCCGAAGTTCCCGTGAGTTCAACAAAAGGAATGACAGGGCACGAAATGTGGATGGGCGGTGCAAGCGAAGTAATTTACTCGATGCTCATGGCACAAAATTCGTTCATCGCTCCCAATATCAACTTTGAAAATCCCGACGAATTTTCGGCAAAACTGAACATCATTTCCAAAACAAAACAACATACCATAAATACGTTTCTCTCAAATTCGTTCGGATTTGGAGGTACAAACTCATCTCTGATAATAAAAAAACTGTAAATTTTGAATTGATATGACAAAAGACGAAATTATAAAAAAAGTAAACGAATTTTTGGTCGATGAAATCGAAATCGACCCTGCCGACATCACACCGGAAGCCGAATTAAAGAAAGATTTGGGAATCGACAGTCTCGATTTTGTTGATATTGTGGTGATTGTAGAAAAAACTTTCGGATTTAAAATGAAAGGCGAAGATATGGCAGAAGTTCTTACCCTTGCTGCCTTTTACGATTATATCGAACGAAAAATTGCGGCTTAAAAAGTAGAAATTTTTAAACCCTGTCGGCGGTTAAAACCCCCGACAGTGGTTAATTTTTAAAATTTTTACGAATAAGGATTATCGTTTTTTTAATTTTGATTAAAAAAAAAATCCGAAATTTTGAAAACTAAGAATTGGGACGGAAAAACACGCGGAGGAAAGCTTGGACATGAGCTTTTCATTTTTTTTCTGAAATATTTCGGAATCGGTTTTGCATATTTTATTTTGAGATTTGTCGCATTTTGGTTTGCCCTGTTTTCGGCACAAGGAGCAAAATCACAATACAATTTTTTCAGAAAACGCATGAAATACGGAAAAATGAAATCCGTATTTTCGGTTTATAAAAATCACTTTGTTTTTGGGCAGATTTTGTTGGATAAAGTGGCGATTTTATCCGGATTGGGCAAAAAATTTACTTATGAGCATACAAATCCGGAAGTAATCCGAAAAATGCTCAACGATAAAACCGGCGGAATTCTTATCAATGCACACATCGGAAGTTGGGAATCGGCGGGGCAATTGCTCGAAATGCACGGCAGCAAAATTTACATTGTGATGCTCGATGCCGAGCACGAAAAAATTAAAGAAGTCGTAAAACAGGCAACCGGACCCGAACGTATCGAAATTATCCCACTCAAAGCCGATGGCAGTCATCTAAAAAAAATCGATGAAGTCCTTAAAAATAAAGGCATTATAGCCATACACGGCGACAGAATTATGGGCGATGCAGCAACCGTAGAACACGAATTTTTGGGCGAACGTGCAAAATTTGCCGCCGGTCCTTTTGCTTTGGCTGCTAAATACGGCGTTCCGTTTTCGTTTGCTACTGCGTTCAAAACCAAGCGGTTTCATTATCATTTCTACGCTTCTGAACCGATTTATGTAAAATATCCGGGAAATTTGCAGGAACGAAAAACGGAAATTTTCAATCAATCAAAAAAATATGTTGAATTATTGGAAAACATGATAAAAAAATATCCATTGCAATGGTTTAATTATTATGAGTTTTGGGAAATTTGAAAATGTGGAAATGACTAAACAAAACTTTGAATTATTCGATTGCGAAAATCACGCTTTTTTGTATCTTTGCAAAACAACTTACAAGTTATGAGCATCGAAGAGCAAAATCAAATCAGAACCGAATATTATAACGAGGCAATTCGTTATATGGAAAATGCGTCGGAAACCTTAAAAAAAGCCGGGAAAGAAGACCGTTTTTACAAAGACAAAAAATATGTAAAAACGGCTTGCGGAACAGCTTACAACGGAGTGCTTTTAGCTTTGGACGGATATTTTATTCTGAAAGGCGCTCCGAAAAAGAAAGGCAGAAAGGATATCGAATATTATCAATCTACAATTACAAAAATTGATAAAAAATTGCTCAATTATCTCAACGAAGCCTATGAAATATTGCATCTTGCAGGATATTACGACGGTACAAAAAGTATAAAAGTTGTAACAGAAGGGTTTGATTTAGCCTATTCAATCATCGAAAAAATTAAACCATAAGTAAAAATTTGAAAATATTGAAAAACCCGCAATCAAATTTTTATTGCGGGTTTTAATTTTTTCTAACTTTTAGGACAACTTGAAAACATGTTAAAAAAATATCCATTGAATGGTTCAATTATTATGAGTTTTGGGAAATTTGAGGATTTAAAGATTTAGAAATTCTGATTTCAAACAATTTTTTCATAAATTTGTACAAAACAAAAAAAGATGGAAGCATATAAAATAATCACAAATTACAATAATTCACTTTCAAATTGGTTATCAACTTTGCCATTTGAAAAAGATGAAGAAGTTGAGGTTATAGTAATTTCTACGAAAAAAGAGTCCGAAAAAAAACCATTGACTCAAACCGATTTGGATAATTTGGGAACAATTCATCTTTCGGAAAATCCGTTGGAATATCAAAATAAAATGAGAGATGAGTGGTAAAAAAAAACTTCTGTTAGATACTAATGCAGTTTTGTATATTCTGTCAAACAAGCAAAACAGAGAAATTCTTAGAGGAAATCATCTCTATATTTCTTTCGTTACAGAATTAGAATTGTTGTCTTTCCCTGCGATAAATGATGAAGAAAAGGAAATTATTAATCAGTTTATAAAAAATACAGAAATAATTGATATTGATATTATTATCAAAGAAAAAACAATTGAATTACGAAAACGCTATCGCTTAAAACTTCCCGATGCAATAATTTGTGCAACTGCACTTTTACAAAAATGTATTTTAGTAACAAATGATACTAAACTCATTAATATTAAGGAAATTAAAAGTGTAACATTGAAGATTGAATAATTCGATTAAAAAAAAATATGAGAGATTGAATTATTACCACAACATATTAACGTATTCAATTAACAATTAACCATTTACAATCAACAATTAAAATGCGCACCTACGGAAACGACAATAAATCGGCTCTCGAAGCCAAAACCGAAGCCACGAAAATAGCATTCATGCCCATCATGTTTCAAGCCGCAAAAGGCTTGCGCGATTTTGGAATTTTGCAATATTTACGCAAAAATAAAGACGGAAAATCTGTTACCGAAATAGCAGAAAACTGTAATATTTCGCAGTACGGAGCATTGGTTTTGCTCGAAGCCGGGCTGAGTTTGGAAATGATAAAAGTTGATACCGACAAATACTTTATCACCAAAACAGGATATTTTGTTTTGGTAGATCAAATGACGCGAGCCAACATGGATTTCACGCACGACGTGAATTATCTCGGTTTTTATCATCTCAACGAAGCCATAAAAACCGGGAAACCTGCCGGACTGAAAAATGTTTTCGACAAACCCAACACCGTTTACGAAGCACTCGCCGAAATGTCGCCCAAATTTCGCGAAAGTTGGTTCGGTTTCGACCATTTTTATTCCGACGATTCGTTTCCGGCAGCACTTCCCATTGTGTTCAAAAACAATCCGAAACGCATTATGGACGTGGGCGGAAATACCGGCAAATTCTCCATAAAATGTGCCCAATACAGCGATTCCGTTAAAGTTACGATTCTCGATTTGCCCGGTCAATTACGCGATGCGAAAAAAAATATTGAAGAACACGGATTTCAAGACAGAATCGATGGATTTCCTATTAATTTGCTCGATTTCTCGAAACCATATCCCACAGGATACGATGTGATTTGGATGAGCCAATTCCTCGATTGTTTTTCGGAACAAGAAATTCTCGGACTCATGACCAACGCCCGCAATGCGATGGACGAAAACGCCGAACTGCTTATCATGGAAACATTTTGGGATTTGCAACGTTTCGAAGCTTCAACATACAGTTTGCACGCAACATCGCTCTATTTTACCTGCATTGCCAACGGAAACAGCCGCATGTATCATTCCGAAGACATGATAAAATTGGCAGATATGGCAGGTCTGGAAGTTACTGAAATAATAGAAAATGTGGGAATAAGTCATACTATTTTACGATGCCGAAAGAAAATGTGAAAATTTGAAAATCACTTTTTTTTTGTAACTTTATCTTAAAATTTAATATTACTGAAAATGTTACACAATATTGATTTAGTTTATAACCAATATATAGGACCGCTTCCTTACGAAGAAAAGGCGTTCATTGTACAACGCATTTTGCAGGATTTTGTTTCGGAACAAAAAAAAGAAGCTAAAACGAATGTCGATAAAATTAAAAATTTCAGCAAATTTAAAGGCATTGCTAAAAATTCCGATTTTTTTTTAAATGAAGAAGATTGGTATCAACAATGAAAATATTTATCGACAGTTCAATTCTTATTGAATACATAAAAGGTACAAAAACTGAGTTATTGGATCAACTTTTATCTTCCGATAGTGAATTATATTCTAATTCAATAGTTTACAGCGAATTTATGTTTCATTATCTTGCCGTAGTGGGTGAAAAATCTCCATTGACATTAAAAGTTAAAAAGCAAATCAAAGTTTTAACAGAAAAATATAATCCGATTGAAATATTTTCGGAAATTCGGATTTTGTCTATTGATAATGAAATAGTATTATTGAGTTACGAATTTATGAAGAAATATAATTTTCTTCCAAACGATGCTCTTATTTTAGCCACTGTTAAACTTTGCGGAATAAGTCATTTTGCAACTTTCGATGAAAATGATTTTAAAAATCCCTGTAAAATAGAAAAAATAAAATTGCTTAAATCGCTTGACGATTTATAATTTTTGAGTTTCTTGTAGCACATACCTTCTGTAAAAAAAGATGAAAAAAATTCTTGCTGTTTATTATTCTCAAACCGGACAAGCCAAAAATATATTAGAGAATATACTGAAACCAATTTTTTCTGAATCGGAAATTTCAGTTACATTTTTGAAAATAGAACCCGACCCGGATTTTCCGTTTCCTTGGACATCCGACGAATTTTTCAACACATTTCCCGAATCCGTTGCCGGCATTCCCTGCAAATTAAAGCCTTTTGATATTGATTTGAATGAAAATTTCGATTTGGTTTTTCTCGCCGGACAAGTTTGGTATCTGTCGCCTTCGATTCCCGTTAATTCATTTCTTAAAAGTCCGGAAGCTGCCGTGTTACTGAAAAACAAGCCGGTGATTACTGTTTGGGGAACACGCAATATGTGGGCAAATGCACAGGAAACTGTAAAACAAAGATTGAAAGAAATTGATTCAAATTTGATTGGAAATATCGTTTTCATGGATAAACACAACAATCTGACAAGTGTTCTGACAATAATTCGTTGGCTGCTGGACGGGCAAAAAGGAAAAAGCAGGTTTTTACCCGCAGCCGGCGTTTCTGACGAAGAAATTGTATCCGCAGAAAAATTCGGCCCCCCTATTTTAAAATCAATTCAAATCAATAATTTTGCAATTTTGCAAGCAGAATTATTGAAAATTAATGCAGTGGAAATAAATTATCCGATTCTGAAATTGGAACAAAACGGAGCACGAATTTTTAAAATTTGGAATCGAATTATTGCAAATCGTGCCAAAAAAAGTTACAATAATAGAATAAAAGCCGTGCGATTATTCAAATATTATCTGTTATTTGTTATTTTCATCGTTTCACCTCCTGCATGGTTGGTATTTGCACTCAGAAAATTACTGTTTCACAAAAATGCCAAAAGAGAGATTTCATATTATCAAAATGTCGGATAAAGAAATTAAAATCTTTTTATATTTGCACGGAAAAATAGTATTTACCTGCAAGCGGTTATAAAAAAATATCATGTCTTTAAACGTATATATCAATAAAATAAGCAAATTTCTTCCAAATCGTCCGGTTGAAAATGACCGAATGGAACATTATCTGGGTTTCATCAACGGGCAAAAATCCAAAGCCAAACCAATTGTACTTCGTAATAATGGCATAAAAACCCGTTATTATGCACTGGATGAAAATGGTAAATCGACACACTCAAACGCACAATTAGCAGCCGAAACGATTAGAAAATTTGAAGACAAAAATTTTTCTTTGAACGATTTAGAATTGTTAGCGTGCGGGACAACTTCACCCGACCAATTACTTCCTTCACATGCCTCGATGGTGCACGGTTTACTTAAAATAAAACCCGTTGAATATACTTCCACATCGGGTTCGTGCAACGCCGGAATGTTGGCAATGAAATATGCTTACATGTCAGTAAAATCGGGCAATACGAAAAATGCTGTCAGTTGCGGAAGCGAAAAATTATCAACATGGTTGCAGGCAAAAAATTTTGAAGAAGAAGCCGCAACAATCGAAAATCTCGAAAACAAACCCATGTTGGCATTTGAAAAAGAATTTCTTCGCTGGATGCTCTCCGACGGAGCCGCAGCGGTTTTGATGTCGGATAAACCCAACGAAAATTCATTATCGCTAAAAATTCATTGGATTGAAGTAATTTCGTATGCCGGAACGTTTGAAACCTGTATGTACGCAGGTGCCGAAAAATCGGAAGACGGAAATCTTGCTCCCTGGCGAGATTTTTCGGAAAAAGAAATCGCCGAGAAATCGGTTATGACTTTAAAACAAGACACTCGGCTGTTGGGCGAAAATATTGTGAAAATCGGCGGCGAATTTCTCGAAAATATCTGCAAAAAACACAATTTGAATCTTGATGAAATTCAGTGGTTTACACCACATTTGTCGTCATTATTTTTCAAACAGAAGATTGCTGACGAATTAAAATCACGAAATTTGAATATTCCCGATGAAAAATGGTTTATCAACCTGCCAAAAGTAGGAAATGTAGGGTCGGCTTCTGTTTATTTGATGTTGGAAGAATTATTTAACACAAAAAAACTGAAAAAAGGCGATAAAATTTTGGCAATGATACCCGAAAGTGCCCGTTTTTCTTATTCTTACGCACTTTTTGAAACTGTTTGATATGCAGATTCTTATCGACAAAAACCAAATCACCGAAATTATACCGCAACGTATGCCAATGGTGATGATTGACAGGCTTTTGCGTTCCGATGAACACCTAACGGAAACAAGTTTTGAGATTACTTCGGATAATATTCTGTGTCGTAATAATTTTCTGTCGGAAGCCGGATTGATTGAAAATATGGCTCAAACCTGTGCTGCACGTGCAGGATACGATGCTAAAATGAAAAATGAAAAAGTTCGTATCGGTTTTATTGGAGCCATTAAAAATTTAAAAATCAACGAATTGCCTAAAATTTCCGACAAAATTACGACACAAGCCATTCCTGTAAATCAAATAGGTGATGTTTCTATTATTAATGCAACAGTTTTTCTGGAAAAAACAGCTATTGCCGAATGCGAATTGAAAATATTTTTGATGTGATAAGGAAAAATGTGAAAATTAGAGAATGTGAAAATAAATGATTTAAGCTCATTTTATTTCTTAATTTTTTTCATATTATTCTGATTTTTAAATAGATATCATGTAATAACAAGCCTTGAACAAGATAATAAAATGAAAGAAAATGAAGTTCCGCAAGATGAAGATTTACTGAAAGTTACACGCGAAATACAATACGCACTCGATGAAAACGGAAATTATGTTCAAATAAAAAGTACGGGCTGGGATATTAAAAATGATATTCTGAAACAAGCCTGGGAAATTGTCGATGATGAATCGGAAGCGGCACGCCTATTGGTTTTGAACGGAGAAAAAAGTCCGATATATTTTTATATGAAAAAGAATTTATTGGATATTTCGACTTTGGCGAGTTACATGGGTATGTTCAAATTCAGAGTAAAAAGACATTTAAAACCCACTGTTTTTGCAAAATTGAGCGAACAAATTTTAGAAAGATATGCTTCGGTTTTTGAAATTTCGATTTCGGAATTGAAGAAAGTTCCGGAAACGAAAATCAGCCTGTCGAACGAAAAAATTTAATAAAAAATGCAGCAAAATCAAAATACAGACTTTGAAATATCCGGTTTCAAACACAATATGTCGGCTCATTGTGAAAACGGAGTAACATCTAACTTGCTGAATTTCAACAATATTCAACTTTCCGAAGCAATGGTTTTCGGAATCGGTTCCGGATTGTTTTTTTCGTATATGCCATTTATTAAACTCAACGGGATTCCGGTGAGTTCATATCGTCCGTTGCCGGGAGCAATTTTCAAGCGAACAGCACGCAGAATGGGCGTTCACGTAAAATCATGCATATTCCGAAATCCCGAAAAAGCGATGAACGAATTAAATCGAGTTTTGGCAGAAGGAAAACCCGTGGGAATGGTCGTGGGAGTCTATCATTTGAAGTATTTTCCGCCGGCATTTAGATTTCATTTCAATGCTCATAATTTAGTTGCTTTCGGTCGGACAAACGGTAGTTATATTATCAGCGACCCTGTTATGGAAACACAAGTATTGCTGGACAACGAGGATTTGAAAAAAGTCCGATTTGCCAAAGGAACTGCCGAGCCGAAGGGAAAAATGTATTTTGTGGATAAAATTCTCGGTAAACCGGATTTAAAATTGGCTATTATAAAAGGTATCACGCAGACTTGCAGCCACATGCTCACAATTCCGATTCCGATGTTCGGCGTAAAAGGCATACGATTTTTGGCAAAACGAATGCGAAATTGGCAAAAGAAGCTCGGCGAACGAAAGGCAGCTTTGTACATGGCTCAATTGGTGCGAATGCAGGAAGAAATAGGAACAGGCGGTGCAGGTTTCCGATTTATGTATGCCGCATTTTTGCAGGAAACAGCTCAAATTTTTGAAAATCCGACGTTCGCACAATTATCAGCAGAAATGACTAAAATAGGCGACCTATGGCGCGAATTTGCAATTTTAGCAGGTCGCATATCAAAAAACAGAATTTCTGCCGACGATTCATACAATAAAGCTGCTGATTTATTGATGATTATTGCCGATAAAGAAGAAAAACTGTTCAGGGAATTAGATTCTGTCATCAAATCAAAAAATTTATAAATTTCAAGATTAGACAATCATCTCATCAACACATCAACACATCAACACATCAACACATCAACACATCAACACATCAACACATCAACACATCAACACATCAACACATCAACACATCAACACATCAACACATCAACACATCAACACATCAACACATCAACACATCATTCCAAAAAATGATTTCAATCATCAATATATCAAAAACATACAACGGTTCAGAATTCCCGGCTGTCGATAATATTTCGTTGGAAGTGCCGAAAGGTGAAGTTTTTGGATTGTTGGGAACCAACGGAGCCGGCAAAACAACCACATTTTCGATGCTTTGCGGAATGTTGAAACCCGATTCGGGTGAAATTGTTATCGACAAAAAAAATATCCGAAGCGATTTAAACGAAATAAAGAAAATTATCGGTGTAGTTCCACAGGATATTGCACTGTATCCGAGTTTAACGGCGACCGAAAATTTGATGTTTTTTGGAAAAATGTATGGTCTTGGCGGCAAATCTCTGAAAACAAAAATTAAGGACACGCTTGCGGTGTTTGGTTTGGCAGAACATGCACACAAAAAAATAATAAATTATTCGGGCGGCATGAAACGCCGTATCAACTTGATTGCCGGAATTTTACACAATCCAAAAGTGTTGTTTCTCGATGAGCCTGCGGTCGGAATCGATGCACATTCGCGTCGCGACATTATGCAACATCTTAAAGTTTTAAATCAGAATAATGGAACGACAATTATTTATACATCACATTATATGGAAGAAGCTGAAAAGTTTTGTTCTCAAATTGCAATTCTTAGTTTGGGCAAAATTATAGCTCAAGGCAACCCCCTTGATTTAATTGAAAATTATCAATGTAAAAATTTGGAAGATGTATTTTTTAAAATAAGTTCAAATCATTAAATTTTTTCAACATATATAAAAATAACCACCCTCCATTTGAGATAAAATATTGCCGAATGGCTATTTTTACTCAAAAAAATATATCACAAAAAAACTATAAAAAATTTTCAGGGAATAAAAATTTATACTACTTTTGTGCCTCTGAAAACTGCTAAGCCCAAATGGCGAAATTGGTAGACGCGCATGCTTGAGGGGCATGTGTTCGAAAGGACGTGCAAGTTCGAGTCTTGTTTTGGGCACCTTGAAAATAAGCCACTTACTAAATTTTATTTTGTAGGTGGTTTTTTATTTTCCTTCTAATCAAACTAAATATACTTTTATTGGTTGATTTTTTGATGTGCTGATATGTTGATTGTTATTAATATCAAATAGTTATACAATTTATAAAACGCAATTTACGACAGTGTATAGCATAGTGCAAATTTGAATATTGTTTAGCTCAAAATTAATACTATTTATATTTTTGCCTTTTTATGTGTTCTTAATTCAATAAATATTACCAATTGTTATTGTTTTAAATCATTACAAATCTATCAGTTACACAATTTAATGTGTAAATATAAATCATAAAGTAAACTTAACTTGTATTTTTTAATGATAAAAATCATTTTTGTGCAACATTTACAAGGCTATTTTCGTAACAAGATGTGAAAGACATTCTAATAGCATCTAAAATTTTAAAATATGAAACTAAAATTACTTTTTCTTGCATCAGTATTGCTTTTATTTGGAATATTCTCTGTCGAAGGGCAGAAAAAAATTTTCCACGAAAACGGCAAAGTTGCCTACGATTCAACGTATCGCACCGTTTATTACAGTTCGGGAACTCGTGTTTTCACTCCTGCATTCAACATGGTTTTTTACGAAAACGGAAAAACTGCGTTCCGTAACGATTACAAAAATATTTATTACGCCAACGGTGCCATTGCCTTCAATGCAATGAATAAAAATGTTTATTACAGTAACGGAAATTTAGCCTACGATGCCAGAACACGCTCCGGCTTCGACAAAAGTGGAAAAGACGGACAAAATCTTACAAAGAATGCCGATGGCGGATATTCCATTGAAGATGAGGGACTGAAAGTGATGGTTGATAAAAATAATCAGTTTAAATTTGAATTGATTTTACAAGATATTGGTTTTTTATATGTTACAGATTTTAAAACTTATTTCAACATGATGTCAGGAACTCTTGCCGACAATCATGTTGTTACAAAAATCAATCTTAACTGATTATGATATAAATTCATTATATCCAACAATTCAGAAGTCAAAGTAAGCCTCCGAACCATTTTGAAACAATAAAATTCAAATTGGTTTGGAGTTTTTTTTTATTTAGCAAATAATACAGCAAAACGCTCTATCATTAAAATTAATGAAATACCGGCAGCAGCTCCTGCAGCAATCAAGGTAATATCGCGTCGAACGACTTTTAAAAACGCAACAAGCAAGCTTGCAAACAGTAAAAATCCACCCACAATAAAAATTTGACCGATTTCCAAGCCGACATTAAACGCCAACAATGGTAAAACAATACTCTCTTCGCCTCCAAGCAATGCTCGCAAAAAATTAGAAAATCCCAAACCGTGAATTAATCCGAAAAACAGTGCAGAAAAATATTTGAAACGCAACATTCGCTGCGAAAATTCTTTATCTTTGTAAAAAAAATCGGCAAATGCTGTAATAAAAATAGTTACCGGAATTAAAAATTCAATCCAATCGCTTGAATAACTTATTATTCTGAGAGTTGCCAAAGCCAATGTGATTGAATGCCCAAGTGTGAAAGCGGTTACAAGTATTAAAACCTTTTTCCAATCTTTTAACAAAAATATCGCACTCAATGCCACAATAAATAAAATATGATCGTAGCCACTAAAATCAGCAATATGATCGAATCCAAGTTCAAGATACATTTTAAACATCGTTCTGTTTTTTTGCAAAACTATACATTATTATGAAAATATTTGCTTCATTTATATTTATAATTATAACAAGTTCCCTGTTTAAAATACACCCGGTTCACGTTTCGGTTACCAATATCGACTATTGCGAAAATAAAAAAGAATATTCAATTTCGATAAAAACGTTTAAAGATGATATTGAAACCGCTATTTATTCAAAATCAAACATAAAATTAAACTTGGGAACTCAAAATGAAATGAAAAATGCAAATTCTTATATCGACAAATATATCAACTCAAATTTCAATATTATTTTCGACGGAAAACAAACGACACACAAACTTGTACTCAAGAAAAAAGAAATTTGCGAAGACAACGCTTTATGGCTTTTTTACACGATAGAACAAAAAAAAATTCCCTCAAAAGTTAAAATTTCTAACACGCTTTTGAACGATTTATATCCCGACCAAAAAAATTTACTTATTTTCACACTTAAAAATACAAAAGAAGCCATTACTTTTGACAAAAATAAAACACAATCTGAACTCAAAATCAGCGAATAAAAAAGATTCAATATAAAATCCTTATGAAACGTGCACTGTTTATTCTCTTCAATCTTCTTATATCATTCTCACTCTTTGCCACACACAACCGTGCCGGCGAAATCACATACCGCCATATTTCCGGATACACCTACGAAATAACATTAACCACATATACCTATACTCCAAGTGCAGCAAACGAATCTCGTGATTTACTAACTATGGTTTGGGGCGACGACTCATCGAATGAAATTCCAAGAATCAACATTATATATCTTCCCGATGATTATCAACGCAATACATATATCGGGCAACACACATTTCCGGGACCAGGGGTTTACGAAATGGCGATGTCAGACCCAAATCGAAATGCAGATATTTTAAATATTCCTAATTCTGTTAATGTCGTTTTCACAGTAAAAACCACCTTAAAAATAGACCCCACACTCGGATTTAACAATACTCCGGTGATGCTCAACCCGCCCATCGACAAAGCTGCGAAAGGTATCTTGTTCATTCACAATCCGTCGGCATACGATGCCGACGGCGACAGTCTTTCGTTCAAAATGGCAACCTGCTTGGGCGAAAACGGTTTACCTATTATCGGATATATGCTGCCTCCGGCAAGTAACAGCATCTACGTCAATGCAATAACCGGCGACTTGGTTTGGGACACGCCCACAACGATTGGAAAATACAATGTTGCTATGGAAATTGAAGAGTGGCGAAACGGAATTAAAATCGGAAGTATCATTCGCGATATGCAAATTGAAGTTCAGGAAACCGACAACCTTCCTCCACTCATTGCAGCCCTCGAAGACCTTTGCGTTACCGCCGGAAATACCATAGAATTTGATGTTACGGCAAGCGATTCGGACAATGATATAATTACTTTGAACGCCACCGGCGGACCGTTTAACGTGGATCCCGAAATTGCTGTATTCCCCGAAACAACAGCCATCGGCTCGGTTACTTCTCGCTTTCATTGGCAAACAAACTGCCTGCATGTACGCAAACTCCCGTTAACAGTACTTTTTAGAGCACAGGACGACCACCCTTCGGTCGCTCTGACAGCCTATCAAGATGTTAGGATAACCGTAAATGCACCCGCTCCCGAAAATTTGACAGCAGTACCCTCGAACAATTCGATTCTCCTGTCGTGGACACCCACAGTTTGCTCAAATGCTTCCGGTTACCGCATTTACAGGCGTACTGACAGTTTCAATTTTACGCCCGCCGAATGCGAAACGGGCGTTCCGGAATACACAGGATACGTTCAAATCAAACAACTCATAGGCTCCGATAAAAATTCTTTTGTCGATGATAATGACGGAAACGGATTAACACAAGGCTACACGTATTGTTATCGAATTATTTCTTATTTCGATGATGGTGCCGAAAGTTACAGCTCGAACGAAGTTTGTGCAGAACTCCAACGCAGTACACCAATTTTTATCGAAAACACGGTTGCCTTTACTCACGAAAATAATGGCTGCATACATTTAAAATGGCTCAAACCCGAAAATTTAAACCCTGTTCAATATCCCCCGCCCTACAAATATCAACTTTCGGCTTCTGCCGATTTAGACGGACAATTTTACCAAACACCGGTTGATATTTTTGGAATCGACAATACAACTTTTATTGATACAATGATAAATACGGTTTTGACACCTTATATTTATAAATTGATATTAATGAACGAAACATCAAACGGTTGGGAACAAATCGGAGCACCCGCCTTTGCATCTTCTGTTTTTATAGAAGGTAAAGCCGACAACAGAAAGATGAAAATATCGGCAAAAGAAAATGTTCCCTGGAAAAATTCAAACTACATACTCTACCGAAAAACAGCCGATGAATTATGTACACAAAACACACTGCCCTACGATTCGATTACATTTTCACAGGAAAGTGAAATAACAGATTTCAATCTCGAAAACGGAGCATGGTATTGGTACAAAATGAAAACAATCGGAAGTTACGATTTAGACTATTTGCCCAAAAACCTTGTCAATTATTCGCAGGAAATTTGCGTTTCTCCAAGCGATACAATCCCCCCCTGTTCGCCGCATTTATTGGTTAGCAGCAATTGCGATTTGTTGCAAAATACTCTAACTTGGAACGTTACAGACACTTGCAGCAGTGATATTGCAAAATTTGTAATCTATTACTCGAATACTCAAAACGGACAATTAACTGTTTTAACCGAAATTCCCGATATAACAGTCCGCTCATACATACACATTCCCGAAGGCAGCTTGGCAGGCTGTTACGCAATTGCCGCAGTAGATTCTGTGGGAAACACCACTGCACCCGAAAATCTGCTAAAAATTTGTGTCGATAATTGTAATTACTATTCACTCCCAAATATTTTTACACCAAACGGTGATGGCGACAACGACCTGTTTATCCCGTTTCCATACAAATTTGTTGAAAAAATTGACATAAAAATTTACAATCGCTGGGGAAATCTTGTTTTTGAAACCCAAAATCCCGACATCAATTGGAACGGCACCGATTATCAATCACATCAACTCCTTGCTGATGATGTATATTATTATTTATGTGATGTTTACGAATACCGACTGACCGGCATCGTCCCCCGAAATATTGCAGGATTTGTGCAAATCATCGGAAATAAAAAAACAGACTCAGGTAAGTGAAAAACTAAAAACTAAAAGTGAAAAACTAAAAGTGAAAAACTAAAAACTAAAAGTGAAAAACTAAAAACTAAAAGTGAAAAACTAAAAACTCATTTCATTTTCAAATTTTCACATTACTAAAATAAGTAATCGGACAGATTTATTTGTATATTATAATGTACGTATTCTTATCAAAATCAAATTATTACTTCATTAACCATTAACAATTAATAATT
>DYMH01000011.1 GCA_020721645.1 Draconibacterium orientale | reverse complement strand
TATTTACATTCTTATTTTCGTGTCAATCCGATTCCGGAAAAAAAGAATCGGACCCAATGACACAATTTTTGGGTATGTTTAATGGTTCTGCATCACAAGTGGCATTTGCTTTGGAAAAATTTGGTGCAAGCCCCTATATTATTAAAAATGATATGGCTTTGTATCCATTCAAAAACCCCAAAATTATTAAACAGAAAGGCAATTGTTACCTTGTTGAATTAGATATCGACATCGCTGTAAAAATCTATGAAATTTGTTGGAAAGACGGCAAGATAGTGAAAATTAATGACATCGGATTAAAATAAAAATAATGATATGCCCGAATCAGATTTTTTGACAGATGAATTTTTTATGAAACAAGCACTTATCCAAGCACGCATGGCATTGGAAAAAGGCGAAGTTCCCATTGGGGCAGTCATAGTTCATCAAGGAAGAATTATTGCACGTGCACACAACCTTACAGAAACTCTAAACGATGCAACGGCACATGCCGAGATGCAAGCCATTACTTCGGCGGCGAATTTTATCGGCAATAAATATCTCAAAGACTGCGTGCTTTATGTTACAGTGGAACCATGTGTTATGTGTGCCGGAGCTTCGTATTGGGCACAACTTTCGCGTATCGTTTACGGTACGGGCGACTCAAAACGCGGTTGTATGCGTTTCGGAAACGAATTGATTCACCCGGCAACCCAAGTTATTTCCGGTATATTAGAAACCGATTGTCGAAATTTAATGACTGATTTTTTCCTTTCATTAAGAAAAAATTAATCCTGCAACGTAAAGTACATAGTACATCAATTTTCATTTTTTTATTAACAGCAAAACCGATTGATAATCAAAAATCTAAGCACTTTATGAACATTCACCGGAATTAATTTTAATACCTACTTGGCGTTTTGTGTTTTTTTACGTTTGAAATTCCTGTAACTTGCAATCAAATTATTGCTCAAAAAAATACAGCGTAAATATCTCAAAATAAACGAAAAACAACTTATGGAAACTAAAAGTAAATCACAAATAGGTATTCAGGATAATGGGGTGAAAACTTATCAATTCGATGAAGCCTACCAAGCTTCTTTGGCATATTTTGATAATGATGATTTAGCCGCACGCGTGTGGGTAACTAAATATGCAATGAAAGATTCGTATGGAAATCTTTTTGAAAAAAGCCCCTCGGATATGCACCGCCGCATTGCTTCCGAAATAGCGAGAATCGAACTCAAATACCCAAATCCGATGAGCGAAAATGAAATATTCGCTCTTCTCAACCATTTTAAATACATTATCCCGGCAGGCAGCCCAATGACCGGAATCGGAAATCGCTATCAAATTGCATCACTCTCCAATTGTTTTGTTATCGGCGAAGATAAACCTGCCGATTCCTACGGAGGAATCATGAAAACGGACCAAGAACAGGTTCAATTGATGAAGCGACGCGGCGGCGTTGGACATGATTTATCACATATTCGCCCCAAAGGAAGTCCGGTTTTAAACAGTGCCCTCACTTCAACCGGAATTGTTCCGTTCATGGAACGTTTTTCAAATTCGACACGCGAAGTTGCACAAGACGGACGACGCGGTGCCCTCATGCTTTCAGTTTCCATAAAACACCCCGATGCCGAAGATTTTATCGATGCCAAATTGGAATCGGGTAAAATAACCGGAGCCAATATCTCGGTTAAAATAGATGATGAATTTATGGAGGCTGTTGTCGGCGGGAAAGAATACAAACAGCAATATCCGGTGGATTGCAAAGACGCTAAATTCACCAAAGAAATACAAGCCGGTAAATTATGGCATAAAATTGTGCACAACGCATGGAAATCTGCCGAACCCGGAATTTTATTTTGGGATACCGTGATTCGGGAATCGGTTGCCGACAGTTATGCCGACAAAGGATTTCGTACCATTTCCACCAATCCATGCGGCGAAATTCCTTTGTGTGCACACGACAGTTGCCGTTTGCTCGCATTAAACCTGTACAGCTATGTCGAAAAACCTTTTACCGAAAAAGCAAAGTTCAATTTCGACCTGTTCAAAAAACACGTTCGTTCGGCACAGCGTATTATGGACGACATCATCGACCTTGAATTGGAAAAAGTAAATGCAATTATCGAAAAAATTGATAAGGATCCCGAAGACCCGGAAGTGAAACGTGTGGAACGAAAACTTTGGGAAAACATTCAAAGTAAAGCACTTCAAGGTCGCCGAACAGGTGTGGGAAGTACTGCGGAAGGTGATATGTTGGCTGCTTTGGGGTTGATATACGGCAATGAAAATGCGGTTGATTTTTCCACCGAAGTACACAAAACATTAGCCCTCGAAGCCTATCGTTCATCGGTTGAAATGGCTGAAGAACGCGGTGCTTTTCCGATTTACGAAACCGGCAAAGAAAAAAACAATCCATTTGTGCAACGTCTCAAAGCAGCCGATGAAAAATTATACGAACGCATGTCAAAATCGGGACGAAGAAATATTTCCCTGCTTACCATTGCACCCACCGGAACTACAAGTCTGATGACACAAACCACTTCGGGTATCGAACCTGTTTTTATGCCGTTCTACAAAAGACGACGAAAGGTAAATCCCAACGACAACGACGTTCGTGTTTCTTTTATCGATGAAACCGGCGATTCGTGGGAAGAATTTAACGTGTATCATCACCATTTTATCACATGGATGAAGGCAAACGGATACGATACTTCTAACATCAAAAATTTGGATAATGCTGCTGTTGAAGAATTGGTAAAGAAATCGCCATATTATAAAGCCACATCAAACGATGTCGATTGGTTGAATAAAGTGCGAATGCAGGGAAAAGTTCAACATTGGGTCGATCATTCGATTAGCGTTACCGTGAATTTACCAAATGATGCAACAGAGGACTTGGTTGGACAGGTTTACATTGAAGCGTGGAAATCCGGTTGTAAAGGTGTTACCGTCTATCGCGATGGTTCACGAGACGGCGTATTATTAGCTGCCACGCCCGAAAATAAAGAGAACTCTCACGACTCCAAACGTCGCCCTTCAACAATTGATGCCGATGTTGTGCGTTTTTTAAACAACGAACAACAGTGGATTGCTTTCGTGGGATTGGTCGATGGAAATCCGTACGAAATTTTTACCGGAATTTCCGAAGACGATATTCTTCCGATTCCCAAATCAGTGAAAAAGGGTAAAATTATAAAACATCGCTTTGAAGACGGTACGAAACGATATGATTTTCAATATGCCAATAAATATGGATTCCACGTTACTGTCGAAGGTCTTTCGTATAAATTCGACCCGGAATACTGGAATTACGCCAAGTTGATTTCCGGCTTATTACGACACGGTATGCCGATTGACCATGCTGTGCATTTAATTTCGTCTCTGCATTTGGAAAGCGAAACCATGAATACGTGGAAAAACGGTGTGGAGCGTGCATTGAAACATTATATTCCCGATGGTACCAAAGCCAAAAAAGGTGCTCAATGCCCGGAATGTGATTCTTCGGCATTAATCTACCAAGAAGGGTGTTTAATTTGCCAAAGTTGCGGTAGTTCTGAATGCGGATAAATTACTAATGGTTAAATATTAATGGTTAATGGTTAATGATGTAATAATTTGATTTTGAAAAGAATATGGACATTATAATATACAAATAAATATGTCCTATTACTTTATATCCTTATCCGTTTCCCGGAAATTTTCAATAAAAAAAACCGATTTTCAATGAAATCGGTTTTTTTAATTTAATCTTGTTGTTTTAGCCTTCCAACGGTCGTCCGTCTGCCATACCCATTTTTCCGGTGATAATTTGAATAAGGTCAATAATTGTCCAAATTCCGCAACCGCCCAAAGTAATGAGCATCAACCACCAATTACTGTAACCCATCATTAAACGATGAATTCCTAATCCGCCGAGAAACCAGCATACAATAATCATCGTTACTTTCGATTGTACTTTCTTTTCTTCCATAATTCCTTAAATTTGAGGTTAAAAATTTTAAATTCTACGCAATGTAAGATTTTTTTTTTATTTTGAAAATATTTTTATGCGATTTTTTTATAAGCAATAAAAAAAATATTCTAATTTTTTATTTGAAAAATCGGATAAGCAAAACTTCAAATCCAAGAAATACAAGGGCTGCAACAATAAAATATTTCCACAATTCGGTTTGTTTTCCGAAAGGGAGAATTTCGGCAATGGCTGTATTTTCGCTGAAATCGGCTGTTGTAAAATTTTTTAAGCCCTTTTCCGCAATTATTTTTTGAATATCTTCCGACGAATAACACGCCGGCTCAGCCTCCGCACGATTATAATTGAAAGCAATTCCTTTAATCAATTTTTCGGCTTGTCGAACAGAATAATTTCCCGAGTAACGAACATTGTCTTCCGGGAAAAGCACAAAACCCTGCCCGTTTTCGCTTCGGCGTATTTGCGGTATGAAATCAGTTTTTTGTTCCAAGTTTGTAATTTTCACAACATTATCCTTTGAATACGTGTCTGTATTTACGGCTATTCTGGTATTTTCTCCGATAATATAATAAAGTTCATCGGCTTTGTTTCCGAAGAAAACCATGTTGTAAAGCGTGGGAGCCCAAATTGGGTGCAGGGTTAGATTTCCGAATTTTGCATTGGCGGCTTGTGCTGATATATAGACAATTCCTGCTCCGAATCGTGTTTTTCCAAGCATCATATCGTTATTTTCGGCAGCCAGCAAAGTTGTTTGGTCTTTGCCGATAATATCACTGAATTTGTAATGGCGGCTTGTGAAAGGCAAATCGGGATTTTCTTCTTTTTTAATGAAAACATCTTTAAAAATGGCTTCATTTTCATTGATTCTGTTGTAGAATAATTTGGAGCTGTCAATTCCTATGATATAATTAGCCCCTATTTTTGTAAAAAAATTGTTGTACGAGGTAATGTCAATATTATTTCCCGGGAAAACGAGCAATGTGCCGCCGTCGGCAACTAATGCGGTACTTTCTCGGGATAAATGTTCGGAAATCGATTTTGGACCGTCTAAAATTAAAACATCAAATTTAGACAATTCCGAATTTTTGATTGTGTTTTCGGTTCGATGTTCAATGATAAAGTAAGAATTCCCTTCAAAAAGTCCATCGATAAAAGGATTCTTCTGTTCGCTTCCTACGATTAATACCTTTTTATTTTGGGGTATTTCGAAATTGAAATAGAAAGAATTGTCGAATGTTACAGGGAAATCAGTAATTTCGATTTTGCCGTTTACAAAACCTGCTTTGGTATTGGTAAAAATCAATTTTTCTATTTTCGATTCGTGCGGTGCGATGTTAAAACTTCCCGGTACTTTCAACGTATCATTCAAATAGAGTTTCAGCGGGATATTTTGAAAATTTTCGTCTGATTGGTTGCTCAGCGACACAAATATTTCATCGGGTGCGTTGAGTTTACGGTTCGGATTATCGAACCAAAGAGAATCGATGGTCAATTTATTTTGCGATTGGGCTTCCAGCGTAACAAGAACAATTTTGAACAGACTGTCGTCTTTGAGATTCTGTAAATCGGCAGTTGATTTCTGTAAATCGGAAATCAAATACAGAATGTTGTTTTGCGATTTTGAAAATTCGGAAAAGGTATTTTTAAATCGCTCAATAACTTGGGATATTTGTCTGACTTCCGGACCGCTTTGGGTAGTATTGATAAATTCGCGAACGTGCTCCTTTCCCACCGGTCTTTGATGCAATGGTTTAAATTCGTTGGACAGAAAAATAAATTCTGTTCCCTGCGGATAGGCATCAACTGTGATAAAGGCTTTTTTTTGGGCAAGTTCAATAATCTTTCCGAATTTGCTGTCGGCTTGGCTGCTGAACGAATTATCGATATAAATACCCACCAAATTATCTTTGAAAATTTTTCCGGAATCTGCCGAAGGAAGAAACGGTTGAGCAAATGCGAATATCAAAGCAGCCAAAGCTAAAAGTCTTGATATCAACACTAAAAGATGTTTTATTTTAGATTTCGAAGCAGTTTCTTGTTTTAAATTTTTAAGAAATGCCACATTACTGAAATAAACCGTTTTGTAGGTTCTAAACGTAAAAAGATGTATGATTATGGGAATTGCAAGGGCAAAAAGTGAAAATAAAAAGGCGGGATACGTGAAGTTCATTGAAATTTATATATTGATTTGATATCAATAAAAAGATAAAAAGAATCAGGAATTTCGTTCGTTTTGACTAAAAACATTTTCGCAGATGTCTTTTATTGAATCGTGCCAAGGGAAAGCGGCTCGCAAAACATCATCGAAAATATTTTCCGGATTGCTGAGTATCAGCGGATATACTTTTTGCAGTGCATCAATACTTTGGTGAATGAATTCGATGATTTGGTCTTGATTTTCAAATTCTTCAATTTTTTTATAACGCATAAATTCTCGCCCGGCACCTCGAAACGAAGAATATTCGTCTTCTGCAAAAAACCAATCTTTGAGATTTTCCCGAAAAAAAACGGCATATTTTTCACGTAATTCTTCGTTTGGCTCATTGGAACGTACCAAAACATTCATTCCGACAAAATCAAAATTCTCTGAATCAGATTTTTTAAAAAATCCTACGTTAAAACCGAAAACATAAGTCAGCTCATCTTTCACAAAGGCCAATCCGTAGAAATGCCAATCGGACGAGAAACGATGATGTGTGAATTTGCCAAGTTGAGCTGTAAAACGAGGTTTTATTGAACGGAATATTGCGTTGATTGTGTTTGATTTAATGTTTACGGGCATGAAAATAATTTATTGATTCTTGTCTTTCAAAAGTACAAATAAAACATATATTTCCGAATAGTTTAGTATTAATTTATAGTTTGTATAAATTTATTGATAAAATGCATAAAATCAAAATTCTTTTTCATACATTTGAAAATTGATGTTTTTAACCCAGTTCTGTTTTGCGATTTATAAATAATTGAACGAGCAACTTCTTTTACAAAAAAGTATTTTTTATTTTTTTTTATATATTTATGCTAAATTTGAAGTATGTGAACAGGGAAAAATCAAATTTTAACAATTCGTCCAATTAGTAATTTACTAATAATAAACATATAAATAATTTAACCGGCAAAAAAATTGTTGTATTTGAAAATTATTAAATTTTCAAAGTTCCGTACGATTCTAAAAACGGATTATTTGTTTTTTTTCGTATGTAAGTATTGAATAATCATCACATCAAATAATCAACCAATCAAAGTTTATCACATTTTATTGAAAATGAAATAATCACTACATATCTAATTTCGAGTATTTTAACCGAACAATAATAAACATGAAAAATTTACACATCGACATTCGGGTCGAAGACCAAATAAATACAACCCCTCTTATTAATTTTGACGGAACGACCGGTATTTGCGAAATAAGCGGCGAATCATATATGGATAATACTTTTGAATTTTTCGACCCAATATTTCGTTGGTTGATGGATTATGCTGAAGATGTGTCGCGAAGTTTGAAATTTATTTGTAAATTAGACTATTACAACACAGGAACTTCCGGCTGCCTCTATACCATCATGGAGACTCTGAAAGATTTTGAAACTCGCGGCGGTAAGGTGGATATTGAATGGTACTATAATAAAGATGATGTTGATATGGAAGAGGATATACAAGATGTTATCCACGAAACAGGTGTTAAAATCAGAATGATAACCTATTAAAAAAATTCGATTCCTAGTATTGTAATGTCATCGAAAAGAGCTTGATTTGTTTTTTCGAGATTTAATTCTTTTCGCAATTTTTCGATATTGGACAAAAGCGACAAGCGGTCGCTCAAACAAATTTCAAGAGCTTCCAAACCGCCTTCCGGATTGTTCTTGTTTTGATAATCCAATTCAGCTAAGCCATCGGTAAACAAGATGAGTTTTGAGTCTTTTGGAATGATAATGACACCTTCTTCAAGATTGGGTAAAAAATCCAGCATGCCCATTCCAACACACCCTTTTGTTAATTGTTGTAAATTTCCATTCTTTTTTTCGTAGAGAAAAGGTGGATTGTGCCCGGCATTAATATATCTTAATTCGCGGCTTTGAACATTGTATTGACCTGCAAAAAACGTGATAAATTTTTCGCCTTTTGCACTATCCAATACACGTTCATTCAAGTTGCTGATTAAATCGGGCAATTGGGGCCGGTATTTCAAAAATGCTTTTAATCCGGCTTGAAAATTCGACATCAAAATTGCAGCCGGCATTCCTTTTCCCGATACATCGGCTATACAAAAGAAAAGCTCTTTTTCGTCTAATTCGATAAAATCATAATAATCGCCGCCAACTTCAAAATGCGGCAAATAGAAAGAATGAACTGAATAATATTGATTTGCAGGAAATAAATTAGCATCGGGCACGAGCATGTTTTGCATTTCGGTTGCCATTTTCATCTCTTGCTTTATACGTTCTTGTTTCAATGTTTCTTTGTAAAGTCTTTTATTTTCAATAGCGACAAAGATAACATTGGTCAAAGTTTGAATAAAACTTAGATGTTTTATACTCGGACTCACCCCTTCCTGTTCTTCTTCCACATCACCGATAAGGACATAAGCCAAGGGTATTTTGTTGTGAAATACGGGAATAACGAAATCGTAGGACGAAATTTTATTATTCTCTGTAGAAGAAGTTGTTGTAATATCGTTAATATCAATTAGATCCTCTTCAACCCGAATTTTTTCAAAATCTTTCGATTTGCCTCCCGATTCCAGCATGATGCTCCACGAATCAAAATATGCGAAAACTATTAATTTTCCGATATGCAGTTCGTCTAATAATAAAGATTTAAATTTTCCTAAAAGTTCGGCTGTGGAAAGATTGCCGTTTATTGCGTTTGTCATTTCAAGAAGAGCCGAAAGTTTGAAATTGGAAAATTGCAATCGGGTTAATGATGCTTTGGGAGACATATTTTTTTATTTATCTAAAAAACAAACCTTGTACCGGAATTATGATAATTCAAAAATTTGTTGAATTATATTATTTCCCGATTCAAGGTTGCTCTTTATTTGTTTGAAAACAGTTGAAATAGAATTGTCCTTCGATTTCGTCTTATTTTAATCTTTCGCTGTACGAACGGTCGCGCGTATCCACTTTAATTCGATCTCCGATATTGATAAACAACGGAACATTGATTGTGGCGCCTGTTTCTACGGTCGCTTGTTTCAGAGACGATGATGACGACGTATCGCCTCTCAAACCCGGCTCGGTATATGTGATTTCCATTTCCACAAAAGATGGCAATTCACACGATAAAGGTGTTTCGGTATCGGCATGAATTACGATTTCAACATTTTGACCTTCTTTGAGTAAATCATAATTCTCTATTAAATCTTCTTTAATACTTATTTGTTCAAATGTATCGGTGTGCATAAAATTATAGCCCAAATCGTCTTTAAACAAAAATTGATGTGGGCGACGTTCTACGCGTGCCGTGTTGATTTTGACACCGGCATTGAACGTGTTTTCAATCACCTTCCCCGTAGTTAGGCTTTTCATTTTTGTACGAACAAATGCAGGTCCTTTGCCCGGTTTTACGTGTTGAAATTGGACAATTGTGAACAAATCGTTATTAAATTCAAGACAAAGTCCGTTTCTAAAATCAGCTGTTGTTGCCATATTCTTCTTCTATCGTTATAAAATGTTTATTGATTTTTCATTTTTTGCAAAAGTAAAGCAATTCATTTAATTAACTAATTTTTAATGAAAAATAAATCGTGATTTGTAAGAAACTGTTAAAAAAAAAATTTAATTTTATTAAGCATTTAACGAATGATAGCCTGCTGTATCATCATTTCATTCGAAGCGTTTCCGATTTTTTAACACGTGTTTCAAATTCCGATTCTACAAATACAAAAAAATCAACATTATCATAAAATTTGTTTCTGAAATTTTTATCAAATTCCGATAATGATAATATCTTTGTCCGAAATCGTGTATCTGAAAATAATGTTTTCGGCTTTGTTCAAATGTTTTGCAATGATTTTGTTGTACGCTTCATGCTTTATTTCTTTACGAGAAACTTTATATTTGTCGGAATCCCAACAAATCGGAAGTACAGTAACTTTTAACGAATAATAGTTTTTATCACCTTTTACAGTAATACGCATGTAAACAGAACACGAACCATCGGTTTTAGGTTGGTTTGTTCTAAGATAAATAAGAGGTTTCATATTGACAAAATGCTAAATTTTTAGTAACAATTTAGTAACACATTTTGTCGAAAAAATGGAAATTATAAACTTTTAAGGCTTCTCGTTTAACTATCAACACCTCTGATAACCAAATAAATAAAAATATAGCTTTGTCGAGTTTACTCTAAAAAGTGGAGACAAGGGGAATCGAACCCCTGACCTTTTGACTGCCAGTCAAACGCTCTAGCCAACTGAGCTATGCCCCCAAATCTTTTGCAAAAGTAATAATTTCATCGAATAATAAAATATTTATTTAATTTTTTGTTTTCTTTTTTTACACTGCGTACATTTACACGATTTTAAAATTAGCTTTTTAAAATTTTTTATTACTTATAAAAACGACAGAATCGTCTAAAAATTGCTTTTTTAACGAGTCAATTCTATTAACTCAACATCTTCAATGCAAAAAGATTTATTAAACAAAGAGCCTGAAAAAGCCATTATTGTCGGCATTATTAATCAACACCAAACTGAGGAAAATGTAGCTGAATATTTAGACGAACTCGATTTTTTAGTCGATACGGCAGGTGCAATGGTTGTTCGCCGGTTTACTCAAAAAATTGATAGTGCACACCCAAAAACTTTCGTAGGGAAAGGTAAATTCGAGGAAATAGCAAAATTTGTTGAAGAAAACGAAATCGATTTAGTTGTTTTTGATGATGAATTAAGCCCCTCTCAACTTCGGAATATAGACCAAGGTTTGGGGTGTAAAGTTTTGGACCGAACTAATTTAATACTCGATATCTTTGCAAAACGTGCTCAAACTGCCTACTCAAAAGTTCAAGTTGCTTTGGCTCAATATCAATATCTTTTACCACGATTGACAGGAATGTGGACCCACTTGGAACGACAACGCGGAGGAATCGGATTACGCGGTCCTGGTGAAACTGAAATCGAAACAGACCGGAGGGTGATTCGTGATAAAATTTCTAATTTAAAAGAGCAACTAAAAAAAATTGATATGCAGACAGTTGTCCAACGCAAAAATCGCGGACAACTCGTTCGCATCGCTTTGGTAGGCTATACGAATGTAGGCAAATCGACATTGATGAACTTATTAAGTAAGTCAGAGGTTTTTGCCGAGAATAAATTATTTGCGACTTTGGATACAACCGTCAGAAAGGTTGTCATTGGAAATATGCCTTTTCTTTTGTCGGACACTGTTGGTTTTATTCGGAAATTACCGCATCATTTGGTCGAATCTTTTAAATCGACCTTAGACGAAGTAAGGGAATCGGACATATTACTGCACATTGTAGATATTTCTCATCATGCCTTCGAGGGTCAAATTGATGTCGTTCAAAAAACTTTAACCGATATTGGTGCCGGTGATAAACCCACGATTTTAGTTTTTAACAAAATAGATGCTTTCACTTACGAAAGAAAAGATGATGACGATTTGACTGAAAAAACAAAAAAAAATTATTCGCTCGAAGAACTACAAAAAACGTGGTTTGCTCAAAAAAATAAGCCTTGTATATTTATTTCTGCAAAAAAAAATATGAACATCGATTCATTAAAGGATATGATTTATCAGAATGCCAAAGAAATGCATGCTAAAAAATATCCCTACGACACATTTCTTTACTAACCCCCCCAATAATGTGTTGTTAAAAATCGCTGATTGATAATTGTAATTCAGGTAAAGGCTCTTTATAAATGCCTAAATTCAAGTAGTCAAATGTTGCTAAGGCAATCATAGCAGCATTGTCAGTGGACCAACGCAAGGGTGGTAAACATAAATCAACTTTCAGATTGCGACATAATTTTGCAGCAGCTTCCCTTAACTGTGGACTTGCCGCCACACCTCCAACAATGGCGAATGATTTTACAGGCTTTTCTTTCAACGCAAGTTTTGATTTTGTAATCAATACGTCCAAGACAGCTTGTACAAAAGATGCTGCAATATCTTCATAAACAAGCTCTTTCACAGAATCCAAATAACGTGCAACCGAAGATTTGAGTCCCGAAAAAGAAAATTCCAATCCGTTTTTGAGCAAAGGACGTGGAAATTTTATTGTAGGTTTGCCCTGTACAGCAAGTTTATCTACTGCCGGACCTCCCGGATACCCCAAACCCAGCATTCGCCCAACTTTATCGTAAGATTCACCAACCGAATCATCACGCGTTGAGCCCAGAAGTACAATATCGACCGTACTTTCCATATATGCCAAAAAAGTGTGCCCACCGGATACGAGCAATATCATCGCAGGATATTGAACACGCTGCATTTCGAGGTCGGCACTACGGAGATGACCGCGTAAATGATTGATCCCAATAACCGGCTTGTTCCACCCAAGTCCCAATCCTACGGCGGTATTCAGTCCTACCAGAACCGAACTGATTAATCCCGGACCGCGTGTTACACCAATTGCTTTTAATTGGGACGCTTGAATATTTGCTCGTAAAAGTGCTTCATGAATAGTTGGTAATATTGCGGTGATGTGTGCACGTGCAGCAAACTCGGGATAGACTCCTCCAAAAGCTTTGTGTATTTCTAATTGCGATGAAACGACAGACGATAATACATTTCCCTTTGAATCAACAACTGCCGCTGCGGTATCATCGCACGATGTTTCTATTCCGAGTACAAACTCATTCATTATTTAATATTTTTTGTAGTTCTTCATAAGATATTCGCCCGGTACGTTCTATAACCGGTGGTTGTAGGCGGCAATTGACGATTGTTGACGGAACATTTTCAACGATGCCGCCGTCTATAATTAAATCCGGTTTCCCGTTTAAATCTTCTAAAATATCCAAAACATTACTCGGTGTTATCGGAGTTCCGTGTTTGTTGGCGCTTGTTACAAGTAATGGTCCTGTTTGTTTCAGTATTTCTAATAATCGTTCATTGTCGGGTATCCTAACGGCACATTCTATTCTGCCTTTCAACCAAGGAAGAAGAGCTTCATGCGTAAATCCGAGGATAACTGTTAAATCGCCGGGTACAAATTGTGAATTTAAAAGCCTCCGAACCGCAGGATATAAATCAAGTCCAAAAGCCTCTAAATCTTCTCCTGATGAAACCATAATTGGCAGATATTGAGATTCGGAACGCTGTTTTAAGTCAAATATTTTCTTAACACCTTTTTCATTCAACGGACTTGCTGCCAAACCATACACGGTGTCTGTTGGAAGCAGAACTACGCCGCCGTTTTGTAAACATTCTATTATTTCCTTGTCTTTCATTTTTAGGTAGCGGTCTGTTGATAAGTTATATAGTAAAAGTTGATATTTTAAACAAAACAAATTTTTAGCTCGATTTTTCGGTTACTGCAAAGGCAATTTCGGGAAACAGAATGCCTCTGTTTATGAAACGCAATGCCTGTTCTGCAAATATTTTAACATCTCCATAAAACATGCCGCTGTCAATAATTTTAATTTCAGGAAATAGGCTTATAATCAATTCACGATGATATCCAACAACAACAAGCTCTTGGCAATCACCGATTAAACTTGGTATTAAATTTTCTATTTTGCCATACTCAGTCGATATTAAAGTATTGTTGTTAAAAAAACCAACATACGCATTTCCGTTGATTGATTTCACAGTAGCAATTACAGGAAGCGAATATTTTTCCCACGCATTGATACCTGCCATTTCCATTGAAGAAACCGGGCAAACTTTTATACCCAAACTGTACGACAAGCTGTTGGCAAATGCAATGCCGGTACGCACGCGGCTTGTGCCGCCCGGACCAATATCAACAATAATGTTATTTACGTCGAAAATGGTTTTTCCCGAAATTTCTAAACATTTATTTATAAGGACTGATATGTCTTTTTGCTCCGCAAGATGATATTCTTCTGAATTGAAAATCATTTTTCTGTCATCACCCAAAACGATGGCAAATTGACCCGAAGAGGTTGAAATTCCTAATGTCAGCATTTTTTATGTTTTGGCAGATTTTGTATTATTTGATTGAATAGCGAACTGTATTTTTCGCCCTGAAAAGAAAAAGAAATTGTGCGATCCGTTTTTGAATTTGTATGATTTGAGATGGACACCAAAAAATACTCCTCGAAATAACCCGGGAATTTTGTCCCCCATTCTACCAGAACGATATTTTGAGTATAGTAATCCGCCAAACCAATGTCGTTGAATTCTTCTTCTTTTTCTATGCGATACATATCAATATGAAGAACGCCGATATTTTGGCTTCGATAAAAATTGGCAATGCTGAACGTGGGACTTGTTACCGTATCATTCGATGCCACTCCTTGGGCAAAACCTTGCACAAAATGTGTTTTCCCGACACCCAAATCGCCTTCTAACAAAATAATATCACCCGAACTGAAAAAAGTTGCAATCGCTTGTGCTATGTTTTTTGTCTCGTTTTCGTTTTTTGAAATCAAACAGTACGCCATTATTCGATGTTTATTTTCGTTTATACCTAAATTCCGTAAGACTTTTTATATTTAACTTCGTTGAGGGCTAAGCCGTTCTCGCAAAGACGCTAAGTCGCAAAGAAACCTATTCACCTGATTCATTTTTAAATCTTTGCGTCTCTGCGACTTTGCGAGAGACATGCGGATTTAAGGTTATAACGATATTTAGCAGTATGCAAAAGTCATGTTTTTTGCAGTATTCTCAAAATATAATTTTATCCAAAATTTAAAGATTAAAATAGGGTATAAATTAGAACACTGCGAATGTGATTTTCTTAAAAATAAAACAGTTTATCAACTGTTGTTCACCATAAAACAATACTGTTTCATCAAAATTTCATCGAGATTAATTATAAAGTTAAGTTATTTTGTGTATATTCGTTTAAACAGAAAATTTACTAATAACAAATTGTATTCAAATCGTTTTTTTATCAACATTTAGAATGTTTTTTTCTGAAAAATTATAATATTACAGTAATATTCTTTCTACCGTTTTGATTTTAAAATAGATGATATCTAAAAGACAATATTTCAAATATAAACCAACTTTGACTAAAAACATGAAAAACATCTACCTATTCAAACTATCAATTGTAATTCTTTTTTCAGGTTTTACAATTTCCGCCTTCTCTCAAGGTGTTGTTATTTCCAACAACTCCGGAGCCATACCCGACAATTCGGCAATGCTCGAAATACGATCCACCACGCAAGGCTTGCTTATTCCGCGCATGACAACAGCCGAAAGAACCTCCATAAGTGCCCCTGTTGCAGGCTTATTGGTTTATGACACCGATTTTGGTGCGTTCTATCTGCGTGGCAGTTCTGCTTGGATTGACCTATCATCGGAAATATGGACACAAAGCGGGTCGAATGTTACTCTTACCGACCCTTTGAAAAATGTGGGCATTGGTACAACACCATTAGCCGGGAATAAATTTGTGATAAAAGCTGATGCTTCAAAGTTAGCAAGCGACCCTCTTTTAGAAATCCAAGACAAAGACGGCGGTGTAATAATGTCTGTTACATCAGAAGGTGTGCGGGTTTATGTAAAAGATATGAGCAAAGGCGTATCCGGAGGTTTTGCAGTTGGAAGATACACAGCTGCAAAAGACAAAGGTGTTGCCGACTTATTTGTTGTAACCGAAGACAGTACGAGGGTTTATACAGAAGAAGCTGCCGGAGTTTCGGGCGGATTTGCGGTTGGGAGATATACGGCAGCCAAAGGTCCAAAAGACAACTACTTGTATATGGTTCCCGAAAACTATTTTATCGGACACCAAGCCGGTAGTGCCATTCAATTACACCCCGCTTACACCGGAATTTACAACACTTTTTTCGGTTACCAAAGCGGATTGAAAGATATTAGCGGAAGCAATAATGTGTTTATTGGATATAAAACGGGATATGAAAACACGATTGGAAAATTTAACGTATTTCTTGGCAATCAAGCCGGAAATAAAAACGTTGGGTCTGTTGTCGGTTTGGATACTTTAGGTTCGCGAAATGTTTTTTTGGGATATCAAGCAGGGTTTTCAAATACACAAGGAAATGCCAATGTTTTATTGGGATATCAAGCGGGTTATAAAGTTACAACAGCCGGGAATAATATCAGCATCGGAAGCCAAGCCGGATATCGAAATACCAACAACAGCAATAATATTTTTCTGGGACTCGAAGCAGGATACAATCATATTGGGACAGGTGCGGATAATTCGGCAAATAATAATATTTATATCGGTTTGAAGGCAGGTTACGGACCTGTTTCCGGGGGAAAAGGAATAAACAACGTTTTTATCGGCACCGAATCCGGTAAAAACAATGATACCGGTTCAAAAAATGTTTTTTTAGGGTTTAATGCAGGATTGAGTAATACAGAAGGAGAACTTAATGTTTTCTTGGGCGAAAGTGCGGGTTATTCGAATACAAGCGGAAATTATAATGTTTTGTTGGGTTATAGAGCAGGTTACGAAAATGAAACCGGAATTTCTAACACTTTTTTAGGACACGGCGCGGGTTATAATAATATCGACGGGAGTCAAAATGTATTTATCGGTCCGGCTTCCGGTATGAATCATCGAACAAATTCGAGCAATGTGTATATCGGATACGAAACAGGAAGGGGGGCTGATGCAGGAGAAAGCGGTGCCCAAAACGTTTTTGTCGGAAGAGAAGCCGGACGCAGTATTGTAAACGGGAATGATAATGTTCTTTTGGGCTATCGTTCAGGTTATTCGCTAACCTCTGCCGGGAATAATATCAGCATCGGAAGCCAAGCCGGATACAGAAATGCAAACAACAGTGATAATATCTTTTTCGGCAGAGATGCCGGCTACAATCATGTCGGCACAGGTACTGCAAACCAAGCAAACAACAATATATTCATCGGTTTGGAAGCCGGATACGGTGCTGTTTCGGGAGAATCCGGAGAGAACAATATCTTTATGGGAACAAAAAGCGGATACTCAAACAGCACCGGTGATAATAACATCTTTCTCGGTACAGGTGCCGGTGAAAGAAACCTCATCGGACATTCCAATATCTTCATGGGAAATTATGCCGGACAATTCTCTACAAATTCCACTTACAACATTTTAATGGGATACAAAGCCGGTAACCTCCTGACTACGGCATCATTCAATGTATATTTGGGGTATAACAGCGGAACAAATACCACAACGGGAAGCGAAAATGTATTTATCGGTTATGCTTCAGGAGAAAAAAATACCTTGGGATACAACAATACTTTCATCGGGAAAAATGCCGGTAAAGAAAATACAGAATCATTCGGAAATACATATGTGGGAACCGAAGCCGGAGAACTCAATACAGAAGGCGGAAATACCCACCTCGGTATGCAAGCCGGGCAGAACAGCTCAGGCGTAAATGCTTGGTCGCAAACTTTTGTCGGGTACCAAGCCGGGCAAAACACAACCGGACAACGCAATACATTTGTGGGAATGTCGTCGGGAAATTTAAACGGTACCGGACAAGATAATGTTTATATGGGGCAAACCACAGGTTACAACACGCCCGACGGAGACGGAAACGTTTATATCGGTATGAATGCCGGCTATGGGTTTACGGCAGGAGGAAATCCGGGTGATGACAATGTTTACCTCGGAAAATCATCAGGGTACAATGCTACGGGTTCAAGTAATGTGTTTATCGGCAAAGATGTCGGCTTCAACGAAACAGGCTCAAGCCTGCTCTATATCGATAACTCCTCAACCATAACACCCCTCATCTACGGAGATTTCAGTACCGATGCACTCAGAATACACGGTACCCTCACGTTTAATGAAGACCCAAATTCTATTATTATGCCCAACTCACGAGGAACAACAGGGCAAGTATTAGCTACTAATGCAACCACAGGGCAAGCCTACTGGACGAGCCTTACCGGTGAATCGACTAACGCAAGCAACGGGTTAAACTTAGAAGGCAATTATGTAGAGTTGGGAGGTGCACTAAACGAAACAACAACAATAACGCAGGGTAACTATGATATGGTATTCAGTCAAAACGGCACCGGCAATTTTAAAATTAGAAACTCCGGCGGTGATGCACTTGAAGTCTATCACAGTTCATATTTGCATGGTTTAGTTATAGACCCGTGGAACTCAGTAATCTCAGCCGTAAATATAGATCCTACTGAAGCGAACCAATCCATTTATTTCGGGCGAGATGTGGCAGCTTCGCAATGGATTTTTCAATCTGGGAAGGTGGGTATCGGAACAACATCACCCGCAACTGAAACAAAACTTCATGTATTGCTGTCAGGAACTTCACTTGCAAGTCAATTTGCGGGAACAGTTGCTTGTTTCCAGCAAAATTCAGGCACCGATAATTGGAGCAGAATATCTGTAATAGGAGGCAATGCAGGTGCAAGTGTTGTAGATTTCGGTGATGCAGAGGATCAAGATATAGGAAACATCCTTTATTCTCACGGTAGTAATTATATGAGTTTTACAACTAATAATTCGGAACAAATGAGAATTTCTTCCGCCGGGAACGTCGGGATAGGAACAGACGCCCCCAGTTCCCCTTTGCATATCAAACAAAAAGGAACAACAGCCTCGTATGGTTTACGATTTGAGACATCGCTTGCAACGACGGAAGATTGGTACATGTACATGAACGCTTCCGATGATTTCGTTTTTAGAAATGATGCCAGTGATTATATTACATTTCAAAAAAACACCGGAAATGTTGGTATCGGAACAACATCACCCGTTGCAACCCTTGATGTAAACGGTAGTGTTGCCATGAATTTATCAACAATTACGGCTGATTATACCATCACAGATACAGATGGATACTACACAATTTTGTGCAACAACACCTCGGCTGCAATAACGGTTACCTTACCAACCGCATCGGCAAATAACGGCAGGATATTGATAATTAAAAGAATCTATACTTATAATGTAACTATTGAAGGCGAAGGCTCAGAAACAATTGACGGAGCATTAAATCAAGTAATAAGCACTCAATATAAGGGATATGTTTTACAATCAAACGGCACAGCTTGGTTTGTGATTTCGGAAATTGATTAATCGTTTAAATAAATGGAACTCCTTCAATAAAAAAAAACAACAAGCCTAAATCCAAGAACTGAAAACACTCATTCTTAAAAAATAAAAATATCGGGTATTGTATTTGTTTTGCATTGGTATTTCTTTATAATTTCAAGTCCCGCCGGAAAAAGCGGGACTTTTTTATAAGTTTTTAAATTTGAACAAGAATAGGCAGTCGGAAGCCTTATTTATACCTTTCTTCAATATATTTTTAATGCTTATCGGCAAAGTCCTCTAAAAAATTTATGTTTATAAAATAATGAGTTCAGTATAATAAGTCGCATAGCGGATATTTATGCAAAATGGGTTACTCTCAAAATACTGTAAAACAGTTAATAAGATAACCGCTTTGCGACTCTGATTTCAAAATTTGAGCTTTTTATACCGGACTCATTAATATTTTTCTTCTTATCTTTGTATTGTACGGAAAATTGTTTTTAGACTAGATTCATATTTTGTTTCCTTATCCGTAAAGTTACCTGATTGTAAAGATTTATTTTTAGAAGTACAGTCGAAATTTCCTTTTTTATAAATGGTATGGGCATTTTTCTTTGTTAATTCTACTTTGACAGATTAAATAATATACTCAAAACAAGAATACAAATTGTGTATTAAATTTTCAGTTCAGTTAAATGTCCGCCCGTAGATAGACTCCGGTTCAACGAATCGACTGAAGCCTTCTTTCTGCCCGACAAAGGTAAAAAAAGAAAATATTATAAAAAAATGTAAAAATAAATTTGGATTTAATCACAGTATCTGTAAGGGCGACATCTTGTGCCCTTACAGGGTATTCTTACGATTTTATCCGAACAAAGTCCGATACAGAAAAAGACACTAAAATAGAATCAACTTATGGTTTGATGGCACAAGGTTTGGAAAAAATTATGCCCAATGCAGTACAAACAAACGAAAACGGCGTTAAATTTGTAAATTACTCAGCAGTTACACCACTTTTGGTTGAAGGATTGAAAGAGCAACAAAAACGTATCGAAGACCTTCAACAACAAATATCGGAATTTAAAAAAATCATAGAAAACAAATAATTTACAACAAAATCTGAATCACAGCGGCGGAACATTCCCCGTTTATTTTTGATACTATTGGATTGTTCAATCTCAGGAGTATATATCAAATAGTTTACACAATATTGATAAAATTATAATTTTTTTTTATACATTTATCAAAAATTGTCGGCATAAAACCATATTAATGAAAAAAAAATATATTATAGCATTTTTGTTATTTTGTTTAATGATATTGCCTTTCAGAGGATTACCCCAAATAAATAGAGACGGTTTGCCTTTTATTGACACATATACCGATGCCGATTTTGGAGAAGCGGGTCAAATTTGGGCAATTACACAAGATACCCGAGGCGTGATGTATTTTGGCTGCAATTACGGCTTAAAAACTTTCGACGGCAAGCAATGGAAAACATATCATTTAGAAAGCAGCACCATTATAAAATCATTAGATGTTGATGAAAATGGCGTTGTGTATTATGGAGCTGAGAGCGATTTTGGTGT
Source organism: Draconibacterium orientale (assembly GCA_020721645.1). Classification (GTDB taxonomy): domain Bacteria; phylum Bacteroidota; class Bacteroidia; order Bacteroidales; family JAADGE01; genus DYMH01. The sequence continues at coordinate 25,451 of DYMH01000011.1, read as the reverse complement.
AATACTTACCAATTCGAAGGGAGGATTAGAATTTTACTCAATATCGGCAAATATTTACAAGAAAACACCACCGGATTATACTTCGGTATGGAAAACATTGGTAATTGGAAAGAAAGTGTATTTTCAAAGTTTCGAAAAAATATTTACCTGCGATTTGCCGATTCAAATAGATAAGAATCAAAAATTAGTGTCGAACATTGAAATTATTCAACCCGAAAAAACACAATTTCATTTATCTTTCAATGTTTTTGATAAACTCTATGTTCGCGAATGGGAAAAAGGATTGTGCATAGTCAAAAATAATAAACCGGAATTAATAACACAAGGGGAATTGTTTGCAAACATTAGAATCTATGTGATGCTCCCATACGATGATACCAAAATCTTAATCGGAACACGCGAAAACGGTTTTTATCTTTACGACACAACACTGAAAGAAAATGCCATCACTCCGTTTGAAGTCGGAACTCCCGAAATGATAACAAACAGTGCAATTTACAATGGAGTAACGCTTCCCAACGGGACTTTTGCAATCGGAACTTTTGCTGACGGATTAATCGTTTTCGACAAAAACGGAAAAATTACCCAACACCTAAATACACAATCCGGCTTACCAAATCAATTTGTGCTTTCAATTTATTTTAATCAAAAAGCGTCATTCTCAAATTTATGGTTCACCTGCCAAGATTTTGGTATTTTAAAAGCCGATATATTAAGCCCTACTACTTATTGGGGGAAAGAAAGCGGGCTTTCAGGTGCAGTAACAGATGTTATAAAAATTCATGATACTTTATTTTTAAGCACAAATACCGGTATTTACTTTCTAAACGAAAAAGTGATTTCGTCAACAAAATTTGAAATAATAAAAGATATTGTTTATTGTTGGGATTTAATCGAATTTCAAGTTCCTGAATTGAAAGTATCAAAACTTCTTATTGGAAGTTCCGAAGGCGTTTTTGAGTATAAAAACCAAAAATGCAATCTTATTGCACAAACAAATTATGCCACTTCTTTATATCAAACACTTAGGAACCCGGAATTTCTGTATATCGGAAGTTATGATGGATTAAGTTTATTGAAGAAAAACAAGAAAAGTTGGGAACTTATTGGACTTCATTCTCAAATCAAATCCCAAATAAACAGTATTATCGAAACGCCAAACTACATTGCACTCGGAACACTAAATGATGGCGTAATATGCCTTAAAAATTTTGATGATAATCAAATAGTAACTATAGATACAACAAGAAATCTTCCATTTAAAGGAAATGATTTTAAAGTAAAAAGGTACAAAGAAGAATCCCTCATAATCTGCGGAGCGGGGCTATACACCATCAACGAAAAAACATTTTTTGCCGAACCATTTACCGAATTTGGTTCGCAGTTCTGTAACCAAACCAATGGTGTTTTCAATTTTGTTGAAGACCGTGAGGATGTATGGCTGTCGGTTTACGACAATGCAACAGCAGAAAACCAACTGATGAAAGTTTCAACAAAAAATAAACTACAAATCGACAGTGTTTTTGCTAAAAGAATACCCGCTAAACCTGCCTTTCTCATCTATCCCGATGGCAATTACGTTTGGATAGGCAACGAAAAAGGCTTATTCAAATACAATAAATCTATTGTAAAAGATTACGCTGTCCCATTTCAAACCATCATTACAAAAATAAAAAACACCGGAGATTCTCTTCTGTTTTCGGGCAATTACGTGTCGATTGTAAACAATACCGTTGTAAATACATATAAACAAGACTCAACAAAAATTCCGGTTTTAAACTATAAAAATAACGACTTTGTTTTTGAATACGCCGCCCCGTTTTTCGAACAAGAACAAAATACATTGTACTCCTACCGTTTAGTTGGTGAATCGGACGTATGGTCGAAATGGACAACTGACAACAAAATCAATTTCACAAATTTATACGAAGGCGATTATCGTTTTGAAGTTAAAGCCAAAAACATCTACAACACCGAAAGCTCTGTCGCATTTTACGAATTTAATATTCTTCCGCCTTGGTATCGAACACTTTGGGCATATCTTATTTTTGCCATTCTTATAGGCTTTGCAATTTACGTGATTGTAAAACTCAACACACGCCGCCTTGTAAAAGACAAACAACGCCTCGAAAAAATTGTCAAAGAACGAACCATCGAAATACAGACCAAAAACACAGAACTCGAACAACAGAAAGAAGAAATTATTGCCCAACGCGATGAAATTGAAGTGCAAAGAGACCAAGTAATTGGTCAAAGAGACGAAATTGAAAAGCAACGCGACAAAATCGCCGACCAGAAGAAAAGCATCATGGACAGCATTCACTATGCCAAACGAATACAAACCGCATTGCTTCCGCCCGATGAAATGCTGCAATCATTTTTTCCCGAACATTTCGTTCTGTTTCGCCCGAGAGACATCGTCAGCGGTGATTTTTACTGGGCATACAAACGCGACAATAAATTCATTTTAGCAGTAGCAGATTGTACAGGGCATGGCGTACCCGGAGCTTTTATGAGCATGCTCGGCATGGCTTTTTTGAACGAAATTATTTTCAAACTCGATGAAGTGCATGCACATTTGATATTGAACGAATTACGAAACAATGTAAAAAAATCGTTGCGACAAACCGGTAAAGAAAACGAAGCAAAAGACGGTATGGATATTTCACTTTGCATTATCGATTACGATAACATGAAATTAGAATATGCCGGTGCCTACAATCCATTGTATTTGATTCGCAACGGCGAAGTTGAAACTTTTAAAGCCGATAGAATGCCTATCGGAATTTATATCAAAGAAAAAGAATCATTCACCAACAACACCACAGACCTTCAAAAAGGCGATTGTCTCTATATTTTTTCCGATGGATATGTCGATCAATTTGGAGGCGAAAGCGGCAACAAACTTATGTCGGGAAGATTTAAAGACGTTCTGCTGGAAAATCACCAAAAAACACCAATACAGCAAAAAGAAGCTTTGAACATTTTTATCGAAAATTGGATTGCTCATACCAACAGTAAAGGAGAATTATTTCAACAGATTGACGATATGTTGGTAATCGGTATCAGAATTTAATTACATTTTTCACTAAAATAGATTGTAATTCAAAATCATTTTTTTTACTTTACATTTTTTATTTTACACAGATATTTTTATTCTGAAAACTATGCACATTGCAGTAGCCGGCAATATAGGGTCGGGAAAAACCACCTTGACTGATTTACTTTCAGCTCATTATAATTGGGAAGCTCAATACGAAGATGTTGATGAAAATCCGTACCTCAACGATTTTTACGAAGATATGAAACGCTGGTCATTTAATCTTCAAGTGTATTTCCTCAACAGTCGATTCAAACAGGTTATCGACATTCGCAACTCAGGAAAAACCATCATTCAAGATAGAACCATCTACGAAGATGCTCATATTTTCGCACCAAACCTGCACGCTATGGGGTTGATGGCGACACGCGATTATGAAAATTATTTTCGTCTGTTCAAATTAATGAGTACTCTGATAGATGCTCCGGATTTACTTATCTATCTGCGTGCCACGGTTCCTACTTTGGTGAATCAAATTCAAAAACGCGGGCGGGAATACGAAAACACCATTCGTATTGATTATCTGACTCGCCTCAACGAACGCTACGAGGCGTGGATTAGTAGTTATAAGCTCGGTAAACTTTTAATAATCAATGTGAATGAACTCGATTTTAAAGAACGACGAAACGATTTAAGTAATATTATCGAACGTGTTGATGCCGAATTGCACGGACTGTTTTAATATAATAAAAAATCCTCTCAAAATTGAGAGGCTTTTTTAGAATTTAATATCCAATATTGTTTAGTTAAGCATTTGTTCGACTGAGGCTCTGTCTCAGTCGGGCTTATTTTGCAAGACTCTGCCCTGCTTTGACAGGCAGAGCCTGTCATGATAACCTCGACTTAGGCGGAGCCTAAGCCGAACAGCAAATATACCCCTTAACTCACATATAACAATATCTCGTGAGTTATTTCAAAGCAATTCCGATTAGATTTTTCATCTAATAAAATTGCAGCATTATAAGAAACAGCAAGGGTTTAAGCCCAAGCCATTTCAATATCGTTCTTTGAAATATTATAACTTTGTAAGGTTTTTAAAACGTTTTTAATTTTTACTGTTTTAATCCGTTGACTGTCATCTTGCGAATATTCGTAACAGAACGGTTGTTTGTTTTTTAACATCGTATAAATTATCACTCCGATTTTTCTTGCCGTGGCAGTAATAGCAACCATCCTGCCTTTTCGGTATGATAATCTTCTAAAAAAATCACCAAGCCGGCTTTTGCTGTTTCCGGCAGCATTGGCGGCATCTCGGATAATTTTTGACAGCGGATTGGTTTTTTTTCGAGTTTTGGACGACAGAACTTTTCCTCCGCTGATTTTTCGATTCGGTGCAAATCCGAGCCATGAAACAAAATGTTTGGCGGTTTTAAATTCGGACAAATCAAATCCGGTTTCGGACATCATGGTCAAAATTGTATTGATACCGACACCCGGAATTTGCAATAAATCGACACCTCCGGTAATTTCATAAGCAAAACCTTCGATGTCGATTTGCGGATCGTTTCTTTGATGTTGCTTTTTTTTGTCCGGTTTGTAATCTTTTTTGGAAACTTCGTGTTGCACCTGTTTTGAGTGTATTTCCAACATTCGTTCGATTTCTTTGTCGATGTTTCTGATTTTTTGCCAATAATAATGGTACAAATCGTAACAATCCTGAAGTTCAAAAAGATACTCTTCACGCCAATCGCCGGTCAAAGCTTTTAAAATGTCTTTTCGGTCGGATTGACAGAGTTCACTCACGAGCGGTTCCAAATTTCGGGCATCGCGTTCGCCCGCCAAAATTGCTCGGATGACACGCATTCCTGATTCGCCGGCGATGTCACGCAACACGGCTTTGAGTTGAATATTCATCAACACCAAGGTTTTATTCATCTTTGTGATGAAGCGACTTGCATCTTCAATCAAAGCTTTGCGATGCCGCGTGTAGTTTCGGAGTTGATGTGTAAAAACATCCGGTTGAAAACTGTTTGAAAGCAATCCGATACTGTGCAACAATTGTAACCATCTGCTGTCCACCACATCGGTCTTATGTCCTTTGACATTTTTCAGATGTCGGGCATTGACCAAAATTACTTCAAAACCGTAATCTTGCAAAAGCACAAACAGCGGACGCCAATAAAATCCCGTGGATTCTAAGGCAACAGTTTTTATTCCGCAATCTTTCAAATGTCTTGCAATTTCGTGTAAATCTGAGGTAAAAACAGCAAATTCCTTGACATTGTCCTGAGCCGCACAAACAAAATGACTTTTACTTCCTATGTCAATACCTGCTGCGTGGGGATTGACAACGGGCATGGAAATCATGTTGTCGGACGATTTGGCTTTCTTTGATTTTGTTTTCATTTTTCAAAGTTTTTTAAATTATGTGCCTTTCGGCAGAATGTTTGTTGCTGTGCATACTCACATGCGGGATAAGAATTGAGGACAATCAATCTTTCACCGGTAATTTCTACAAGACATTCTGCAGCCACGCTTAACGTCGGGCTTTTATGCACCGGGTTAATATCGGCTTACTGTCGGGGCTTTACAAAGTTATATATATTTTTTTCAAAGAACTTTAAATGAGGCTATACGACATTGATTTAATATCTCTTTATTCAACAATAGAAACCCAGCCAAATTTATCCGGTCGGTCTCCATTCTGAATTTCAGTTAAAGCATTGTATAATTTTGTACTCACCGGTCCGGGAGCATTTTTGAAAAGATAATCCTTACCTGTAGAATCGTCAGTTATTCTGTCAATAGGACTGATTACGGCAGCCGTTCCGCAGGCTCCGGCTTCATCAAAACTTGCTAATTCTTCTAAAAGAACAGCACGTCGCTCAGTTCTCATTCCCATATCTTGTGCCAGAACTTCGAGGCTCATATTGGTGATTGAGGGAAGTATCGAATCGGATTTTGGTGTTATATATGTATTATTTTTAATTGCAAAAAAGTTAGCCGGACCGCATTCGTCAATATATTTTTTTTCTTTGGCATCTAAAAACAACACATTTGCGTAGCCTTCATCGTGTGCTTTTTTCATCGAAGCCAAACTTGCGGCATAATTTCCGCCTACTTTGTATTTTCCGGTTCCCAAAGGTGCTGCGCGATCATAATCTCGGGTTATCAACATTGAAACCGGACTGAATCCTAATTTAAAATAGGGTCCGACCGGGCTAACAAAAATAATCAATAAATATTCGCTTGCCGGCTTGACACCTACTTGGGCACCGGTTCCAAATAATACGGGACGAATGTAGAGCGAAGCACCTGTTCCGTATGGCGGAACAAAACGTTCGTTGAGTTTTATTGCTTGAAATGTCATCTCTTTGAACAATTCAGTTGGTGGTACTGCCATCAAAATGCCTTCTGCCGACATTTGCATGCGTTTGGCATTTTCTTCCCAACGAAAAAGGCGTATTTTACCGTCTTTTCCCCTAAAGGCTTTTAATCCTTCAAAAGCTTCTTGTCCATAATGTAATCCGGTTGCTGCTATATGAACAGGAACATATTCCGATGACGAAATTTCAATCTTGCCCCAAGCCCCGTTTTTAAAATAGCAACGCACGTTATAATCCGTCGGTTGATAGCCAAACGGAAGATTTTTCCAATCTATTATTTGATTCATTTTAATTAATATTTATTTAGAAATTTCCAAAATTATTTGTAAAGAAAAAAGTTTTGTCCCTGAGAACAAAACTTTTTATGATGATTTTAGTCATCAGTGATGATGTCTTTCAGTCGCTCGATTTGTTTTTCTTTATTAACATGTCGAAGGCTTTGTGCTGTTTTTGTGAAAAATTGGTGGATTGAAAGAAATTTGACTTGCATTTTATTCCACTCGTTCAAAGTTCCAATTAAACCCTGAACTTTCAATTCGTGGTGCAAGGTGTCCGAAACGGGAATAAAATCGCTTCGACCCAGGTAATCCAAATCGGCATCGCATATAACTTGTTCCAACAAAGTGTGGGGCTGAGGCGGAAGTTTGGTTGCCATAATAATTCCTTTGATAATCTCAATTTCTTCGGAATTATATCCAAATTGAGGTAGAATTTCGGCTGCAATTTCGCAACTGCGGGCTTCGTGTCCAACAGAACCGCTGACTTGACCAAAATCATGAAAAACCGCCGCTGTTTTCAACAACAACATCTCTTTTGCCGAAACACCTTCGCCACTTCCAATAATTTCAACACCAATGGTTACGTCTATGGTATGTTTCAAATTATGATAATACAGATGTTTCGGTAATTCTCTTTCCAAACGGTCTAATACGTAATCATTTAAGTCTTCAAATTTTATTAACAAGAATCGTGTTCTAAAAATTTCATTCGGACGTAAACCCTTGCCCTCAATAGATAATTCGGGGCGATATCCTTTTACCGCAAAAACCGATACATCTCCTTTATATTTTATAGGCATTTTGGCACGAAATTCACAAACAAAAAAGTCTTTTATTAATTCGTATGTCATTTCGGAAATAAAAATTTCGCCCGGTTCGCACATCGATTCTATTCGACTGGCAATATTCACGGTATCTCCTTTTATATCATAAGAAATTTTTTTCTTCCCTGCTGCACCGGCGATAACCGGTCCGGTATGAACTCCGAAGGTTAAATTCCATATTTTCCGATTATTTTTCTTGCTTTCTTTTTGAATATGTTTTAAATATTCCTGCATTTCCAAAGCTGCAACAATAACTTCAATGGGATTGGTTCTGTTTTTTTTCGGAATACCTCCACTGCACATGTATGTATCGCCGATTGTCTTGATTTTCTCAATATTATGTTTTTCAACGGTATTATCAAAGTGAAAGAAAAAATTATCCAATTCATCAATTAGAGCTTCTGCATCTTGTTCTTCGGAAAGTTTTGTAAAGCCTTTGACGTCGGAATATAGCACAGTTACCATTTTGTATCTCAATGAATTGGCATTGCCTTTTAAATCTAATTGATTTTTTGAATCGGTGGGTAAAAATGAGAGCAAATCGGCATTTCTATCGTTTTCGTTAAGCAATTCTTTATTTTGTTCTACCAATTCGCGATTCAAACTTTCGAGATAGGTAATCCTTTCCGTCAATACCGTAATTCGGTCTGTGAGATTTTTAAATTCTTTTTCGTCCATGTTAGAAAAATTTAAGAAAAATACCTTTTTTAAGCAATCAAAAGATAAAATATTTCAACTCTCAAATTTAGTTGAAAAATATCAAAAAATTAAAATTATTCGGTGCTTTTCCAAATAAAATTACGAAATTTTTAAAATTCAAACAAATAATTAGAACAAAAAAGTATTTTTTTTTATTTTATTATAAGTTTTTTTTTGAAAAACTTGAAATATCATAATTTTATTTATAACTTTGAATTGCCAAAAATGAATTAAAACATTAAAATCAAAATACGATGACAGATTATAAAAGACCGGTAATAGTTCCTTGGGATTTTTCGGAACTGGCAGGTTATGCCTTACAACATGCCGAAAATATTGCGAAAATAATAGGCTCGGATATTATTTTGGTACATATTGTGAAAAAAGATACAGAAATACAAGAGGTTACCGAAAAGATGAATGTGATCGCAGCCGATGCCGAAAAAAAATACGGTATTAAGCCCAAAGTTGCAGTCAAAGAAGGAAGTATTTTCACTGCAATAACTGAGCTTATCGAAGAAACTGACGCATCTTTTGCTGTCATGGGAACCCATGGAATGAAGGGAATGCAAAAGTTTACAGGTAGTTGGGCATTAAAAGTAATTATTGGGTCAAAAGCTCCTTTTATTGTTGTTCAGGCACCACCCGATAAGAAAAATATTTTCGACAATGTTGTCTTCCCCGTTGATTTTAAATTTGAAGAGAAAGAAAAATTACGCTGGGCTGATTTAATTTCCAAATTATCGAAAACAAAATTTCATTTAGTTTACCAATCAGTCTCTGATTCGGGTATACGAAAAAAGATTCATGCCAACGCTATTTTTGCTCAAAAACATTTATCCGATAAAGGAATTGATTTTGAAGTTGTAAAACTTGAAGGCAAAAATTCTTTGGCAGATGAAACTTTAAAATTTGCCGAAGAACAAAATGCAGGTTTAGTCCTTATTGCGACAACAAAAAATATTCGATTGCAGGATTATGTCTTAGGTGCCGATGAACAAAAAATAATAGCCAACAAAGAGCGTATTCCGGTTATGTGCATTAATCCTCGTGAAGATTTAACAAAAACAGGTGGATTGACATAGAAATGGAAATATATTATCTGAAAGGCTGCTTTATAGCAGCTTTTTTGTTATAAAAACTCACATGTTTTTTCATTTTGTATCAAAGAAAACCTTTAAAAAATCATTTTTTTAAAATCAAAATAGAATAAAAAGGACGCAATTCTCGCTATCCGGATATGATTTAGAGGAGCCGGTAAATTTGATACTTGATTTCACAAACACCCGAAAATATCAATAAACATTCCGAATACTTTTTTTAAATTTGCATTCTCAAAAAAAATAAAAATATGGTAAACGAAGAACTCTTTAAAAAGATAATAGCTCATTCAAAAGAATATGGTTTCGTATTCCCATCGAGCGAAATTTATGACGGACTCAGTGCTGTTTACGACTATGGACAAAACGGTGTCGAACTTAAAAACAATATCCGAAAATATTGGTGGGAAGCTATGGTAAAACTCAATGAAAATATTGTCGGCATTGATGCTGCAATTTTTATGCACCCTACTGTGTGGAAAGCCTCGGGACACGTTGGTGCATTCAGCGACCCGCTTATCGACAACAAAGATTCAAAAAAACGCTACCGTGCCGATGTGTTGATAGAAGAACATCGTGAAAAAATACAAGCTAAAATCGATAAAGAAGTTGACAAGGCACATAAAAAATTTGGTGATAGTTTTGACAAACAGCAATTTACCGCAACCAATCCGCGTGCATTAGAATATCAATCGAAAATTGACGAATTGAGTACTCGCTTTGTGAAAGCTCTTGAAACAGGAGATTTGACGGAGATAAAAAAAATTATTGAAGACAACGAAATCGTTTGCCCTGTTTCCGGGACTCGGAATTGGACCGATGTTCGCCAATTTAATCTTATGTTCGATACAAAATTAGGCTCGGTAAGCGAAGATTCAAACACAATTTATTTACGACCTGAAACTGCACAGGGAATTTTTGTAAATTTTCTGAATGTACAAAAAACAGGTCGTATGAAAATTCCTTTCGGAATTGCTCAAACCGGGAAAGCTTTTCGAAACGAAATTGTTGCACGGCAGTTTATTTTTCGTATGCGGGAATTTGAACAAATGGAAATGCAATTTTTTGTTGCTCCGGGAGACGAAAACGAATGGTACGAAAAGTGGCGTGAAAAACGCATGAAATGGCATAAAACATTGGGGCTTGGCGTTGAAAAATACCGTTGGCATAATCACGAAAAACTTGCCCATTATGCCAAAGCAGCTGCCGACATTGAATTTGAATTTCCGATTGGCTTCAAAGAACTCGAAGGCATTCATTCGCGAACAGATTTTGACTTGTCGCAACATCAAGAATTTTCGGGCAAGAAACTTCAATATTTCGATCCGGAACGAAATGAATCTTATGTGCCTTATGTTATAGAAACTTCCGTAGGCTTAGACCGTATGTTTCTTTCCGTGCTCTCATCGGCATATAAAGAAGAGGTATTGGCAAAAGAAGACGGAACATCGGAAATTCGTGTTGTTCTGAGCATTCACCCGGCAATAGCTCCGGTTAAAGTCGCTGTTTTGCCATTGGTAAAAAAAGACGGATTGCCCGAAAAAGCCCGTGAAATAATGAACAGACTGAAAATTGATTTTAACTGCCAATACGAAGAAAAAGACTCCATCGGCAAACGATACCGAAGACAAGATGCAATCGGAACGCCTTTTTGCGTTACAGTAGATCATCAATCCTTAGAAGATAATACCGTTACTTTGCGTTATCGCGATTCGATGAAACAAGAACGAGTCGATGTCGAAAAATTAGATGAAATTATCGACAAACTTGTTAATATGAAATATTTACTTAGGCAACTGGATTAATGGAATAAATGTGAAAGAAATTCTTTGAGGTCAATTTCTTTCACATCTCTTTTTATATACGATTTTTTTCTATTTTAAGGAACTGTTTAGAAAAAAAGTATAACGGATAATATTGTAAATAACTATAAGTTCAGTTAAAAAGTGATAAAGTAGAAAGTTTATAAAGTTATAGTACTGAAAATAAAGACTTTAACGTATTTTTTTTATTTTCACATAAATTACTGAATATCAATAGCTTATACCTTAATTTTCAAACTTTATACTTTTTATACTTGGCTTACTATTAATAATGCGAAAGCAACATTAACCATTATACATTAATAATTAAGCATTCCTAAATACACATTCATCAAATTTTCGGCGATTTTATCTTCGTTGAATTTTTGAGCGTATTTGTATCCTTCTTCTATCACTGCTTTTTTCAATTGTGTGTCGGAAAGTGTTTTACGAATTGCTTCTCCTATTTCTTCTATGTTATCGGGTTTCACATACATCGAATGCAGCCCGCCTGCTTCGCTGAAACAGCCTCCGCGTGTTGTGATTACAGGAATTTTTGAATTAAGAGCTTCCAAAATCGGGATTCCAAACCCCTCGAACAAGGACGGATAAATGAATAATTCACTCAATTGGTATAAGGCAGGCAAATCGTTGAACGGCACATTGTTGTAAATTAAAACCTGATTTTTCATGCCGTGTTGGGTGATATAATTTTCAATATCGTCCTGATACGAGGTGTGACCGCCGATGATAATTAAGGGAATATCAATTTTTTGTAAATGCAATGCTTGAACAGTACTCAGTATATTTTTTCTTTTTTCGACTGTACCTACATTTAAGATGTATTGTTTGGGTAGATTGTATTTTTGAGCGACTTCAATTTTTCGTTCGGTACTCACTTCTTTATAAAAAATTGGATTACAGCCCTGATAAACAACCTCTATTTTGTTTTCATCGATATTTAGAAAATGAATAATGTCGGTTTTTGTTTGTTCACTGATTGCAATCACCTTATCTGAAATTTGAGCCGAATATTTGAATTTTTGATAATAAATTTTACGGTCAAACTTGTTGTACAGTTCGGGATATCTGAAAAAAATTAAATCGTGAACGGTAGTAAAAATTTTTGCATCTTTTTTGTGAGCATTGTGAGGCACTTCGTTACTAAGCCCGTGATAGATATCGAGTTTATCTTTTTTAAAACGACGGGCGAGCTTAAAACTTCGCCAATATGTTTTCATAAATCGATTGAAAATGCCCGTAGGTGTTACAATTTTTGTGTTTTCGTAAATTGGAAACGAAATGGCGTTTTCGGTCGATGGCGTGTAGAGAAAATAATTATTTTTAGGGAAATATTTTTCTAATAAATTAATCGTACTACGACTGTAATTTCCCAGTCCGCTTCTGTTGTAAAATGCTCGTTTGGCATCAAGTCCAATATTCATGCGAAATTATTTTTAGACTGCTACGTTAAATTCCCGCAGCGTATCGTTGAGTGATGTTTTTAAATCGGTACTTTCTTTTCGTTGTCCTATAATAAGAGCACATGGCACATTGTAGCTGCCTGCCGGGAATTTTTTTTCGTAGCTTCCGGGTATTACAACGGCAAATTCAGGAACGATTCCTTTGTATTCAATCGGTTTATCTTTTGTAACATCAATAATTTTAGTTGATTGAGTAATGACTACATTTGCACCGAGAACTGCTCCTTTTTTCACCCAAACACCTTCGACAATGATACACCTGGACCCGATAAAACAATTGTCTTCGATAATAACCGGACTTGCCTGCAAGGGTTCCAAAACACCACCGATACCCACACCGCCGCTCAAATGAACATTTTTGCCGATTTGGGCACAAGAGCCGACAGTAGCCCACGTGTCCACCATGGTTCCTTCATCAACGTAAGCACCGATATTGACATACGAAGGCATTAAAATAACACCCGGTGCAATGTAAGCCCCATAACGAGCCGTAGCCTGCGGAACAACTCGGATACCGAGTTCGGAATAGCCACGTTTGAGAGGAATTTTGTCATTAAATTCCAAAATTCCGGCTTCGGTTTTTTCAATTTTCCGAATGTGAAAATAAAGGAGTATCGCCTTTTTAATCCACTCATTCACAATCCATTCGTTATTATTTAATTGAGCAACCCGAAACACACCTTTTTCAAGCTGTTCGATTACGTATTCAACAGCTTGAATGTTTTCCCCAAGTGTGAGAAGCGAACGATTTTCCCAACAATTGTTGATTCTATTTTTTAAGTCTTCCATTAATTTTCAAAAAAAACAAATGTAATAAAAATTCGTGGTTTGGAAAGATTACCGGACATTTTGTGAGGTACGAATTTTAAAATCTGATGATTTAAGTTTTGGTTTAAGTTCAATATCAATAAGTTGAAAATCTGCCGAATACTCTTGTGTTGTTATTTTTTTTTGATAAGGGAAGTACAAATTTGTGTTCGGAAGTTTTCGGTAGTCGCTAATTGCTATGGTTCGGCTTGGATTATGTCGGTCATTTTCGCTTCTAAATTCTTCGATTTTGATTAAAAAGCCTGTTTCTTTTTCGTAGGTCGATATTCGTTCGGTTCCGTTTTTAAATTGAGTTACAATGCAAACGACTGCCGGATTTTGTTCATCGAAAAAACCTTCAAACCACATGGAGTCTATAGTGCTTGTGATGCCGGATTCTGCAAGGAATGAGGCGAAATCGTTGGTTTGCAATGAATCATCTATCGACGAAAATGTTGTATCGGAAGCATTGACGGAATAAAAAATATGTCCGTCGAAAGCTGTTTTTTGAACTAAAATACGTGTCAAACTGTCGGGAGCAAAGTAAAATTCGGAAGCATATTTTTCCCCTTTGAGGCAAACGATTTCAAAACTTTCCAAACGGCTTTCGGTAAAATCATAATTCCCTTTGATTTTTATTTTAAATGATTTACCGGATTTGGGTGTACAGACATTTTTTTCGTATTTCCCCAGAATATCACCAACACCAAAATACCTACGAAATACCATGTTTTGTGAGGTATCGGAAGTAATGATTCTGATTTCAAAATTATCTGATAGTGCAAATAGGTCGTTTTCCACTTTTTTCGGTCCTTGTGCAAAAACGACACAGTGTTCGGTATTTAATGCGTTGCGTGATGCCGAAATAAATTCTTCTTCGGATACTGAATTTATTTGTGTTTTAAGAAGGGTGTTGAAATTTTCGGAGAGTTGGTTTTCCGATTTTTCGATAATCAGTTGCTCTGCAAAATTTGTGCTTGTCAAACTATCGGAAAAATCTTTCAGGGTTTGCGATTGAATTTTTAGGAAAAGGTTTTTATCAAGAGAAAATTTTTTGAGTAAAATATCTGCATTTGTGAGGGTCAGCAGTACGTTAGTTAAGTTTTCGTTCTCGCACGAGCCTTCAAAAAAAGATTGTGGTTGAAATCGGTTGTCGGCATACAATCTGTGTTTTTTGAAATTGTACGAAGTAATTGAGTTGTTGATTCCGATATTATTTATATCCGACAGGAAATTTTCGCTCAACAAATGAATCAATTTGTTATTATCTCCTTTTTGTTTTTCGGCGAAATATGTAACAATAAAATCGGCATTTTTTGTTTGGTCATTTCTGAAAAAATACAAAACGGGTTTTACATTACGGAAATCTTTGTTTTGAGTTTCGTTTTTATTTTTTTCTTTAAAATCGGCAAAAGCTTTTTCGATTTTAATTTTAAATATATCAAATTCTAAATCGGAAACTGCGATTAAATATTTTGGTGCATTTGTTATTTCCTGTTGATACAAATAATCGCCGAAAAGTATTGAATTATTTGGAATATCCGCATTCTGAGTTGTGAGATAGTTATAGAAAGAAGAACTTGTTGTGATTTTGGGAGCTTGGGCTTGATATTTTTTTTGTGCAATATCGTTCCGAACATTTTCTTCTACAAAAAATATCCGATACATTTGCGAAAAATATCTGAGTAATGTGTCGATATTGGCTGAGTTCGCTTCAAAAACAATGGTTTGCTTTTTCAATCGAATTTTTATATCCGAAGAGTCCGTAAAATTTGTTTCGGAAAAAAAATATTTGCGAAAGGCGATACTTAAGGCATCATTGAAATAATTTTGTACGGGTTGTGTAACGAAAATGTTGTCAGCCGTAATCAGGCGACAAGTCGTTTTTTGTTTAGTATTTGTTTGAAAATAGATGATTTTCAGATTTGGCAAAGCCTGAAATATTTTTGCTTGTTGTGAAAAAGCAATAGTGTTTAAATTTTGCGAAAAAGCAAGCTCTGACATCAGTAAAAAAGCCGCCAAAAGACTCCTAATTCTCGTTGATTTTTGCATGAGAATCTTTGATTATTTTAACAATTTTCCCGTTTTTGTAAACAGCTTCATATTGAAGCTCGCCGTAGCGTGAGAAAGTTTTATATGTTCCGTTGATTTTTCCGTCGGAGTATTCTACTTTTTTGAAAATTTTTCCATTGTCGTAATACATTTGCATTGTTCCGTTGCGTTTGCCGTTTTTATAATTTTCGGAGCGGGAAATAGTGCCGTAATTCGAATATTCTGTCCATGTGCCGTCTTTTTTTCCCATGATATAAAAGCCGGAAATATTGACTTTGCCGTCCGGAAAATAAGTTTCATATTTTCCGTTGTACATTCCGTCTTTGTATCCTTCCATACTTTCTTTCATGCCGTTTTCGTTCCTGTATATCGACATTCCGTCTTTAAGATTCATTTTGTAGGATATTTCAAATTTTTTGTTTCCGGATTCAAACCATGCTTCCCATAATTGATCCATTTTTCCTTCGGAAAAAGTGCCTTTGACTGCAATTTTTCCGGTGTGTGTGTAAGATATCCACGGACCGTTTTCCTTATCATTTAAAAAATCTCCTTCATAATTAAGAGAGCGGTCTTCGAAATAAACAGACCATTTTCCGTTACGTTTTCCGTTTAGGAAATTGCCTTTTTTCCATATATTTTGATTCGGATAATAATAAATCCAAGTTCCTGTCATTGCCCCTTTGAGATACTCCCCTTCATTTCCCTTGACCGATTTTTTTTCTGTGCCCGTGGTGTCTGTTTGCCAATAGCACCAATGTCCGCTCATGGTGTCGTTCAGAAAATTACCATCGATGTCGTGATTTCCATCGGGGAAAAACCAGTGTGCAGAACCATTTTTAAAACCTTCTGTGTAGCTGATTTGAGTTTCAGAAGTTCCATTATCGAAATATTGAGTATGAAGACCGTTTTTTTTATCGAGGATATAGTTTCCGGAAGATTTTAATTGCCCATTTTCCTGCCAAAGGTTCCATACACCGTTTTTCTTCCCGTCTTTTAAAAAACCTTCCATTGATTTTTGCCCGTTATTGTACCAAACGATATTTTTTCCGTTCTCGAAATTGATAATACTTTGAGCCTTCCCGTCATCGAAAAAAGTTTTCCATTCATTGGTTTTATGTCCGTTTTTGTAATAACCTTTTGCAAGTTCGTACCCGTTGCTGTAGAAAGTTGTCCACAACGAGTCTTTAAGTCCGTTGCGATAAAATCCTGTTTCAAAGACTTTTCCGTCCTGATAATAGGTCTCATATTTTCCGGTTCCTGCGACAATTGCCGTGTCGCCTTTGGGTGTGAAAAACATGAGTATTGAGGCCGTGTCGTTGGAATATTTTATTATCTCTTTGGGTTTGCCGGTATTGTAAAAGGCGTTCCAGATGCTGTCTTTTTTTGCTCTGACATATTTGCCTGAAAGGGTTAAAACCCCGTCTTTTGTCCATTCGGAATACCTGCCGGTCTGGAAACCGCCTTCAAAAAATCCTTCATTTTCTTTTTTCCCGTTGAGATAGTAATAAGTAACACGTCCGTTTATTAACCCATGCGAATATTCGGTTTCTCGGAGCAAATGTCCGTCTTTATCCCAATATTTCCAGATTCCGTGTTCTTTTTGTTCTACGAGTATTCCTTCGCTTTCTTTGCTTCCGTCTTTACGTTTGTAGGTTTTCAATTCCTGTGATATCAAGGATAATGAGATTCCTTGAAGTAAGAAAAGGACAAGGAGTGATTTTTTCATTTCGAGAAATATAAATTTTCGCAGCAATATAATCAATCCTTCAAGAAAAAGAAAATTTTTGATATTTTTGTAAATCTTTCGAAATAAAAACTACGAGAAAATTCTATGTTGGCAAAGCTTAAAATTGTGTATCAAAATAAAATGTATCTTTTTATTGCAAATACAGTTGGTATTTTTTTACTGATGATACTATTTTATGGTCTTTTAAGACGAATTGAATCGATAAACATGTGGTATGTCAATCGCTTAAACGATTATGCTATTATCCTTCTGAAAATTGCAAAACATATCATTCAACAGTTTGGTTACGAAGTTGTTACGTATGGTAAAACGATACGCATTATAGATAATTTCTCGACTAAGGGAATTTTTATGGACCGCGGATGTATGGGGCGAAATGTGATGTTGGGCTATCTTGGGCTTATTCTTGCATATCCCGGACGAAACATACATAAACTGTGGTATATCCCCTTAGGTTTAATGATTTTGGTTTTTGTAAACGCCATAAGAATAGCCGGTTTGGCAATTATTGCCGATTGTTGTCCGCAGTATAGCGACATTAATCATTATGTTGTATTTAAAATTGCGGCATGGATTGTTATTTTTCTGCTGTGGGTGGTTTGGATGAATAAGTTTGGAACTCTGAAAATTAAAAAGAATCAGCAATTGAAGGTGCCGAAAAAATGACTCCATAAGCTCCGAATTTTCTAATGTTGAGTACTTTTCCGCTTTCCAAAATAAGATATTGAGCTTTTATTCCGTTGAGTGTGCCCTCGAATATTTTTTCTTTTTCGATATTAAAAGGCAAAATTTTTTCCGGATAATTTGTTATTGGAAATTTTAATTCGGTAATTGTATTGTCTTCAAAAAAGTATTTCATAAAGTCGGGTGAAAGTTTGGTTTTCAGCTTTTGTTTTTCTTTTTGTAAATCGACCGATATGTCGCCGCCGGTTTTGAGCATTCTTTGCCAATTTGTTTTATCGTAAAATATTTTTTTGAGTGCGACTTCTATCTGTCCGGCAGTGAAACGGTTTGGTGTTTTCGCAGCAATAATTGCCTGTGATGCCCCTTGGTCTATCCAACGTGTAGGAATTTGGCTTTCGCGGGTTACGCCCACTTTGAGGTTTCCGGTATTGGAAAGATAAACAAAATGAGGACTCAAACAATTTTTTTCCGACCATTCTTTATTTCGCCAAATACCCAAATGAGCTTCGCATAATTCGGGATTTAAAATGCAAGGTGCTGTTTCGGGAAGAGTCATCAAACAGGTGTAACAATAGCCTTGATGAAAGGATTTCCGTATTTCGCGACCACAGCCCAAACACTGAATTTTACCGGTAAATTCTATTTTGATTTTTTTCCCGATATATTGATTCATTTCAATTTCGGTATCTCCCATAGTAATAAAATACCGAACCAATTGTTCGTTTTGGGCTCTCATTTTGGAGAGTGTGAACTGTTTTTGCATAATGTATAAGAATTGCGACTGAGATGCTTTTTATAGTAAATATGAAACAAAAAAAGGAAGTTTTCGGCTTCCTTTTTTTTGTTGATTTTTTATTCAGCCGTTCGATACCATGTTTGATTTCTTCCGGCAATGCCCCAACTGTCGAGTGAGCCGCGAACATTCAATTTATTATTATCGTCTTCGTCTAAGGTGAGGGTGCAATAATAATATTTTCCGTTTGCAGGGTCCATAATTTTACCATCGGCGAGTTCTTTGCCGTCAACTTTCATTTTTGTAATCACAAGCATTCCGATTAATGGCTGGTCTTTTAGACTTCCTGAGCATTTTGTACATTTTTTGTCGGCCGGTTCTTTCAACAATTTAACGATTTTTCCGTAATAAAGCCCGTTGGTTGCTTTAAAAATTTTAACATGCGATTTGGCTTCGCCCGTTTCATCATCAATGGTTTTCCATGTGCCTATCATTTTATCTACCTGAGCAAAGGTATTTGGACTAAAGAAAATTGAGAGAATAAGTGCAATTGCTGCAATGTAACTTAATTTTTTCATAGACTGATTTTTTTTAATGAATGAAAATGGTTTTGTTTATCAACGTGCAATAAATGTTCCAAATATGCAGAAAACTGTATATTATAGGAAATTCATACGATTTTCATTATTTGGCTTATGAAATTTTATATTCAACAATCGAATTTTCATTTAAAAACTCTATAAGTCCATTAGAAATATCGACTCTGAAATTTCTGGAAAACATTTCAACCCAAACACGACTTCCGGGCTCGTAAATCATGAATTTCAAATCTGCATTCCCTTTATGTTTTCCTAATACAAGAGTCAGTTCTTTGATAAATTCTTTTGTTAAATTTTCGATGGGCAATTTTACTGAAAGGCTTTTAAGCATTTTGGCTTTTGAATCTGCAAGCATATCAATCGAATTGAGTTTCAGTTCGAGTTCTTTGCTCGCATCATTGAATCGATGTTGCACTTTGCCGGCAATTAATATGGCATACCCTTTTGTAAAATATGCCTTGAAGTTGATGTAATCTTTACCGAAAAGGGTCAATTTATACGAATCGCTGTAATCTTCAATGGTAATGGAACCATAGGGATTGCCGGTTTTTGTTGTAGCGTGAACGACACTTGTAATGATGCCTGCAATTTTCAAGTCGCGACCTTTATATTTTTCTAATTCGTGCAAATCGGACAGAGGGGTACAATAATTGAGAATTTCAATTCGATAATCATCGAGTGGGTGTTCCGAAAGATAAATTCCGATTAATGCTTTTTCTCGGTTCATTTTATCAATTCTGTCCCAATCGGGAACCATAGGAATTTCCGGTTTTTTTACTTCTACCATTGCAGTCTCTCCAAAAATACTGGCTTGTGATGTTCCGGCTTCGCCTTTTATTTTATTACCGTAAATAATGCACTCTTCAATAAATGTTTTATCGTTTCCGGCAGCAATGCCCAAATATTGACTGCGTTTTAAGTTTTCAAAAGAATCAAAACCTCCAGCAGTTGCCAATGCTTCGTGATTACGTTTGCTGACAGATGTTAAATTGACACGTTCAACAAAATTATAATAATCTGTATAGTTGCCGTTTTTTTCGCGTTCGGCAATAATTTCGCGAACGGCAATTTCACCGACACCTTTTATTGCTGCAAGTCCGAATCGAATTTCACCTTTTTTATTTACTGTGAAATTCAAATGACTTTCATTCACATCGGGCACCAAAACAGGTATGTTCATTCGACGGCATTCGTCCATCAAAGCGGTTATTTCTTCTATTTTAGAGAGATTTCGATTTAAAACAGCAGCCATAAATTCTGCCGGGAAATGGGCTTTTAAATATCCGGTTTGATATGCCAAAAATGCATAACATGTTGAATGTGATTTATTAAAGGCATAATGGGCAAAAGCTTCCCAATCGGTCCAAATTTTTTCTGCAATTTTCTGTGAATGCCCATTGAGAGTAGCTCCTTCGATGAATTTTTGACGCAATTCATCCATCATCGATTTTATTTTCTTTCCCATTGCTTTTCGCAGCGAGTCGGCTTGTCCTTTTGTGAAGCCGGCTAATTTTTGCGAAAGCATCATTACTTGTTCTTGATAGACTGTTACGCCGTATGTTCCTTCCAGATATTCTTTCATTTCAGGAAGGTCGTATTCTATTTTTTCGTGTCCGTTTTTTCGTGCGATAAAACTTGGAATGTAATCTATCGGTCCGGGTCGATACAAAGCGTTCATCGCAATTAAATCATCGAAATGTGTTGGTTTTAATCCTTTCAAATGTTTTTTCATTCCGTCGGACTCAAATTGAAAAATGGCGGAGGTTTCTCCCTTTGAAAAAAGATTAAAGACTTCGGGGTCGTCCAAAGGAACATTATCGATATCGACATCAATATTTTTCGACAGTTTAATATTTTGAACCGCATCTTTAATAATCGACAATGTAGTGAGCCCCAAAAAGTCCATCTTCAACATTCCGACATCTTCAACATGTTTCCCATCGTATTGGGTAACAAAAAGTTTGGATTCCTTTGCGATACTAATCGGAATATAATTTGTGAGGTCGTCTCTGCCAATGATAATTCCACAGGCATGAACACCTGTTTGCCGGATTGAACCTTCGAGGGTTTGAGCTAATTTTAGGGTTTTTACAATGAGAGGATTGTCCGATTCCAATTCAGATTTAAGTTCCGGTACTTGTGAAAAAGCGGTTTTTAAGTTCATACCCGGTTTTGCGGGCACCATTTTCGAGAGCCTGTCCGATTCCGAAAGATGTAATTTCTGAACGCGTGCAACGTCTTTTATCGATGATTTAGCCGCCATGGACCCAAAGGTGATAACACTTGCCACGCGGTGATGTCCGTATTTTTCTACAACCCAGTTTAGTACTTTTTCCCGCCCGTCTTCATCGAAATCGATGTCGATATCGGGCATGGAAATACGGTCGGGATTTAGGAAACGTTCGAACAGTAATTCATACTTCAAAGGATCCATTTCGGTGATATGCAAACAGTATGCAACTACCGAACCCGCAGCGGAGCCACGACCGGGTCCGACCCAAACACCCATTTCGCGAGCCGCCTTAATAAAATCCCAAACAATAAGAAAGTAACCGGGAAAGCCCATTCCGATAATAGTATTCAATTCAAAATCAATACGTTCTTGAATTTCCGGGGTGATTTCCGCCCATCGTAATTTTGCGGCTTCGTAGGTTAGATATTTTAAATATTCGGCTTCCGAAGAAAATCCCTCGGGTAGCGGAAAATCGGGCATGATGGGTTTTCTGTTGAGCTCGTATTGTTCTATTTTATCGGCTATTTCTTGTGTATTGAGAAGTGCCTCGGGTAAATCGGCAAATATTGATGCCATTTCTTCGGGGGTTTTCAAAAATTCCTGTCCCGAATAACGCATTCGATTGGGGTCGTCCAAATCTTTTCCGGTGCTCAAACAAATTAATATATCATGTGCTTCGGCATCTTCTTGGTTGATATAATGAACATCGTTGGTTGCAATGTATTTTATATCGTGTTTCTGTGCAATTTCTATGATATGTTTGTTCACAAAAACTTGATGCTGATATGTCTTGGCATCTTTTTCGGGGTCTCCGGTGTAATGTCTTTGCAATTCGAGATAGAAGTCATCGCCAAAAACATTTTTATATTCCAAGGCAATTTCTTCGGCTTGTTCGATATTGTTATTCAAAATGGAACGCGATATTGGACCTGCAAGGCAGGCAGAGGATACAATCAGTCCTTCGGAATATTTAAAAAGCAGTTCCCGGTCGATACGCGGTCGATAATAGAAGCCTTCTGTCCAGCCGAAAGATACCAATTTCATTAAATTGTGATAGCCTGTTAAATTTTTGGCAAGCAAAACTAAGTGCCTACCACTTCGGTCTTCTTTTGCGGTTTTATTGAATCTTGAATTTGCGGCAACATAAACTTCGCAACCTAAAATAGGTTTTATTCCTTTGGATAGAGCATATTTATGAAATTGTTTAACACCGAACATATTTCCGTGGTCGGTGATGGCTATGGAATGCATTCCTGCATTTTTTGCTTTGTCCAATAAATCGGGAATATTGGAGGCTCCGTCCAATATTGAATATTGCGTGTGAACATGCAAATGCGTGAAATCAGGCATTGTGATTTTTGAGTTTACTTTGGGGTTATTGTATTGTGGAGCAGAGAATTGATATTTCCTTGTATCGATAGATTCTGCTTTGTAAAAATACAGAAAGCAATCGAAAAAAAGTGCATTGTTTATAACTATTTTTCTTGATACCTAAGGCATTGATTGTAAAGGCTGTTTTACTTTAAATATTTTTTGCCAAGTCGAAAATTTTCCAATCCGTTGTTCTGAAACACATCAAATTAAAGCAGGTTTTTTAATGAAAAAAGATGTAGGAAACGACAATTGCCGCAATGAGCCCTACCAAATCGGCAATCAAAGCACAAGAAATGGCGTAGCGTGTTTTTTTAATACCAACGGCACCGAAATATACGGCAATAATATAAAATGTAGTGTCAGCCGAACCTTGAATGGTAGATGCAACGCGTCCAACGAAAGAATCCGCACCATATTGTTTCATGGCATCAACCATCATTCCGCGAGCACCGCTGCCGCTCAATGGTTTCATCAATCCGGTGGGCAAGGCTCCGACAAAATCGGTATTTATTCCCATCAGATGAAATACCGCTGCAATTCCCGAAATTAAAAAGTCCATAGCCCCCGAAGCCCGAAAAGCTCCTATGGCAATGAGTATCGCAATCAGATAAGGAACAATTTTTATCGCCGTTTGAAATCCATCTTTTGCACCTTCGACAAACGATTCGTAAACATTCACTTTTTTTATCAGTGCCAAAACAATAAAAAATACGATAATCGAAAATAATATTACATTCGCCACAAGCGACGAAACAACTTGTATGCGATCCTTCGAGAGTGAAGACATTAATAGAATAATTCCAAAAACGATTACTGTTAACGAAGTAAGATAAATCAAAATCGTTCTATTAAAAAGATTGATTTTTTGAACGATTGAAACACTTATTAAGCCGGCTATGGTAGAAAAAAAAGTGGCGATAAGTATTGGTAGAAAAATATCCGAAGGATTTGCGGCTCCAGCTTGGGCTCGATATACCATGATACTGACAGGAATGATTGTTAAACCCGATGCGTTGAGAACCAAAAACATGATTTGTGAATTTGTTGCGGTGTCGGGGGTTTTATTTTCAGATTGCAATTCTTTCATTGCTTTCAGTCCCAAGGGTGTTGCGGCATTATCAAGTCCAAGCATGTTGGCGGCAAAATTCATCATCATAGACCCGAAAGCCGGGTGATTTTTTGGTAATTCGGGGAATAGTTTCGAGAAAACGGGTCCTACAGCTTTGGAAAATAACCCGACAACACCACCGTTTTCTCCAATTTTCATCATTCCCATCCAAAGGGTTAATACGCCGGTCAGTCCGAGTGATATTTCAAATCCTGTTTTCGATGAATCGAAAATTGAAGTGATGATTTCGGAAAATATTGTTGTATCTCCCAAAAAAATCATTTTTACCAAAGCAACAATAAACGCGATAATAAAAAAAGCTATCCAAATATAATTTAATACCATAAGTTAAATTTAGAAAGATAAATATCCAACAAATATTAATTTTAAAAATCAAAGATTAGAATTTTCGAGAAATATATAACGATATTTAAAAACTATCACTACTGACCGACTAAAATAAATCATATTGCTTGCATTTGTCGTTTATTTTACAGTAAGGCGTTTTTTGACTTTTTGAGCTTGGAGAGTTGGATATCAGTAATTTGCTAAAAATTAAAATACTGTACACGTTTCTCATTGCTATTGCAAAAACCGACCTCACTACAATTAAAACCCATGTATATGTAAGTAATACAGTAAATTACATGTATTTATCAAAGTTTAGTCGGTCAGTAGTGAAAAACTATATATTTTTTTAGTACATGATACAATTTATTGCTGTTCAATAAATATAAAATTAATTTTAATGCCTATCCCGATTATTACCTATATAATTTGTAAAATTTGTATCTTATTGTAAAACAGTGAAAAAAGAAATTATTTTTTGAGACGTGTGCAACACGTCTCTACGTACAGAACTTTCTGCATAGTGTGTAGAGACGACTTGCGGTCGTCTCAAAAAAAAATGTTTCAAAATATCATTTTAGGTATTATTCGGGATAAACATATTAATTTTCAAGCGAAGACTGTTTTAGGACACTTAGAGAACACGTTGTTTTTAAAACCGCAAAGCTGCTTATTCTCAATGGAACTCATTGTTTTCTCTAAACCTACAGCATAATTAATTGTAATTGTGAAAAAATCTGAATAAGTTAAATGTGCGTAATAAATTAATTATCTATGTTTTAAGACTGTCAAAGTAGAACTAATATTCTTTTTGAAATATTTCATTCCGTCCATTTTTATATTTATTCTGCCCCTTGCAAGTTTTCATTTGATTCTGCTAATAAAAAATAATAAAATCGAAAAAGATTTCATAAGATTACAATAACGACATAAATCATTTTAATTTTGCAAGATTTTTGTTATTTATCTTAGAAGTAAGCTAATTTAACTGATTATTATTATTTATTATTCACTTGCTTTTAAAATATAAAATTCACACCACCATGAAAAAAAGAATTTCCAAGCCTGCCCTTCTTCTCTGCATGATTTTTTTACTTATTTTTTCGGGTTGTCACTCTCACAAAGGCATCGTTCCGTGTCCTTCGTTTAGTAT
>DYMH01000098.1 GCA_020721645.1 Draconibacterium orientale | reverse complement strand
TTCATTTACAAATATACTAATTTATGTAATATTTACAAATCGGTTTAATATAATTGATTTTTCTTTGTAAATGAAATAAACGCTTTGTCGAACTCTTCATGTGCCGTAATTTGTTCTTTGAATGGTATTTGCAGAATGATATTCTTAAAACTGTCGCTGTACAGATTATTTTGATTTGGTCGTAAATTGCCAAATAAAATGCTGTTGATTATATTAAAGTCAATTTTCATAACGAAAAAAATTTGTGTAAAATTAAGGAATGGTTGATGAAATTAGAAATAATAAGCGATAATTTGCATATGATTGATTATCAAAATATTACAATACAATGATTTACAGCAAAATAACTATATAAAAAGCAATAAAAAAGCCGGATTAACCGGCTTTTTTATTACACTGCAAATATATTGTCCATTGCATCATCCAAATCGGCGTTTACAATTTTTGCGTAAACCTGAGTTTGTTGTATTGATGAATGACCTAAAATTTTTGATACATATTCAATTCTCATTCCCTTGCTTAAAGCTCTGGTTGCAAAAGTATGGCGAGCAATGTGAAAAGTCAATTTGTAGGGCAATTTAAGAGCTTTTGTTATTTTACCAAGATGTAAATTCACTTTTGTTGATATTGTCTTTTGCTTAAAACTGATTGCTTTGGGGTCGTTACCTGCTTTAGCAACAACATTATAAAACGGAAAAATATAATCAGTCGGCTTTGTGTCTTCTTTTCGATAATTTTCAAAAATTTTTTCGGCTTGTTCCGGAAGTCTCATTTGATGTGAACGGCTTGTTTTTTCAATCACTTTTGAAAGTCGGCTTTCGACAGGATTGTAATTTTCCCTCTTCAAAGAAATAACATCAATAAATCTTAATCCGCCGGCATAAGTTGAAAACAAAAACATATCATAAACGGCTTTGGTTGTGGGATGCGTGGGTTGGTATTCCAAAAGACTTTTATATTGTTCTTCATTCAAATAATCTTTTACCGCTTGTTTTCGTTTGATTTTGTATTTCTGGAACGGATTTAAAGTCAACGGAATGAGTTCTTCATTTATAGCCAAATTGAAAAAAATACCTAAAATGCAAAATGCGTATTTTACAGAGGTTTGCGAATTGTCGAGTGTTGAAATTAAATATTGCTCGTAATCCTTTAATCTTGTGATTGTAATATCTTCAAAGTAAAGATTTTGAGTTTGAACAAACTTTTCAAATTTATTGATTTCGTTCAGGTAATTCAGATAAGTATTGAATTTTCGTGATGTTTTAATCGTTTCCAGTCTTTTATGAGCAAACTCAAAAAACTTAGGCGGTTCTTTTCCGACAATACTGACTTTTAAATTTTGGGTTGTGATGTTCTGGTTCTTCTGACTCTCTTCTAAAACTTTTTGCTCGGTTTCTGAAATTTTTTGAGCTAAAAAAGCATTCATCCGGGCAGAATTCGGATAGGATTTTTTAACTTTCTGCTTGTCTTCGTCCCAAAATTTGGGGTCTAATTGCTGACCTAATGAAATAAAGGTCGTTTTCCGGTCTTTAATTACTCTTAAATAGAGAGGCGCTTTTCCGGAATTCTTATTAACTTTGTCGCACCTGAGAACTAATTTAATTGATGACATAATTTTGAAATTAAATTAAACTTGGGTGATTTTCGGGGAAAATGTTCTGTGCATTTTCCCTTATTCATCTGTAACAAAGATAATAAAAATAAATGAAAGGTACAACTTTAGGTATAACATTTACATCATTTTCGTACTTTTTATTGCATTTGGTTGCTTTGGCTCAAATACATAACGAGCTGATATTGAAGTGTAATAATGCAAAAAGAAGCAACCGAAAGAAAATAATGGACAATTGATAATTGACAATGGAAATTGGACAATTGTTAATGTTACTTTCGCATGATTATACTATGCACGGTTGTAAATTGCGTTTTATAAAATGTATAACTATTTGATATTAAAAACAATCAGCATATCAGCACATCAAAAAATCAACCAATCAAAGTATATTTTGAAGTAGAATATGAAGTTATTAATGATTTACACCGAGGATTTTTTTTTCAATCCGACCGTTAAAACGCTCGAAGAATTTGCCGATGCAACAGAGCCGACACGTTACGAGAAATGTTTAACAGCTTTCATTCAAGCCGAACTTGAAGATGAAGACAATGCCGAAAAAACTGAAACAAAATTGGTGAAAAACTTAAAATGGGGAGCCGGGAAAAACGATACAAAACGCATTGTCCTTCACTCATTTGCACATTTATCGGAAAGCAAAGCCTCGCCCGAATTTACAAAACAAATGTTTGATAAAGCACAGGTTCGATTGACAGGTTCGGGCTACGAAGTTTTTCAAACGCCTTTTGGATATTTTCTCGATTTGGAACTCAAAGCCCCCGGAATTTCGCAGGCTCGTTTGTTTAAAAGTTTTTAACAAGAAACAGCATGCTCAACGTATTTGAAAATAATCTAAATAAAGCAGCCGAATTGATAAAAAAATCGAAGCATGCTATTGCTTTTACCGGAGCCGGAATATCCGTAGAAAGCGGGATTCCGCCTTTTCGTGGGGAAGGCGGAATTTGGGGAAAATACAATCCGGAAATCTTGGATATTAATTATTTTCGTTCTAATTTGGAAAAATCGTGGTCGAAAATCCGCGAAATATTTTACGAATATATCCAAAATACACAAGCCAATCCTGCACATTTATTTTTAGCCGAATTAGAAAAAAAAAGCATACTAAAAGCTGTTATTACACAAAATATCGATGGATTACACCAAAAAGCCGGAAGCAAAAATGTTTTGGAATTTCACGGAACGGCACGCGAAATGGTTTGTATGACTTGCGGAAAGAAAATACAATCGAAATTTGTAAATATGGAAAAGTTACCGCCCAAATGCAGCTTTTGCTCCACAGGCGTGTTAAAACCCGATTTTATCTTTTTTGGAGAAGGAATACCGCCGGAAGCCTACCAAAAATCATTTGAACACGCTAATTTGGCCGATTTGGTAATCGTAATCGGTGCTTCGGGAGAAGTTGTTCCGGCTGCTTTGATTCCGGAAGTTGCAAAAAAACACGGAGCAAAAATCATTGAAATCAATCTCCAAGCAAGCAAATTTACCGATACAATTTCCGATATTTTTCTTGCAGGAAAGGCATCTGAAATCTTACGAAAAATTGTAGAAAAAATTGATTGAAAAACAACTTCTTTTTCATTAAAACCGAGCTGTTTTAAGAAAATGAAGTTGTTTGAAAAATTACCGTTTCACAATTTTTTGAATTTGGATTCCGGACTTATCTTCTGTTTTCAGAAAATAGATTCCCGATTGTAATTCAGATAAATCAAAAACAGATTGTTCGTCATTGCTTTTATCTGAAAAAACAGTTTGCCCTGAAATATCAACAACAGTTATTTTTGAATTATCTACATTACTTATTGTTATTTTATCAACAAAAGGATTCGGGAAAGCGATAATCTGAGTATTTTTTACAAAATTTGCAGAACTCGTTGCGGAATAGGATAAGTCGTCGATACAAAAATATGCGGGCGTATTCATGCCATAATCACCGGTATCGGTCGATTCGAGATTAAATTTTAAAGAATCGATGATGCCAAAAGAACTCAAATCAATTTGATTCCAAGTATCTGCAACAAAAGTGTTTCCGTTTCTGTAATCTGCCAAAAAGTATTCGACAAAACCCTTTGATTCGTTGCCGTTTTTGCCTTCGATAATCAATTTAAAATAATCGCCCTCCGCAAAACCGGAAATTCCCCAGTCCGGAAGCCCATTTA
Source organism: Draconibacterium orientale (assembly GCA_020721645.1). GTDB lineage: Bacteria > Bacteroidota > Bacteroidia > Bacteroidales > JAADGE01 > DYMH01. Next base: position 10,125 of record DYMH01000098.1, on the reverse strand, counting down.
TGATTACATCTGCTGCGTATTCGTTGTTGGTTGCAAAAATACTTTGAATGTTTACCGGTTCCGTAAAACTGCACACAACAGGAATATTGTCGTAGGTGCCGTTTTCCCAATCGGAGGGCACGAAGCCGATACCGAAATTATGTCCGCTGTTGGCTGTTCCGGCATGTGTAATGTATTGCTTATCAACTGATATTGTGTCGTAGGCAAAGGCAAATCCGCTCCAACTTTGGTAGTCGGTGTTGTAATTGTTTTTAAAATTGATTTCGGAATCGCCGAAGACTGCTGATAAGTCAGAACCGTTCCACCAACCCGTTTCATGAGGAATAAGCAAGGCATCGAAATTAAAAACTGTTTGAGCCTGAAAGTTGCTCAAATTAAAAAATGTCAAAGCGACAGAAAGGAATAAAATCTTTTTCATGATAAAAAAGGATTAAAATTGATAAATTTCCGTGGCTTAAAAGGCTTAAAAGATGCGGCTTGCAACACCCTTTGGCTTTTGTTCCCGAAAGCAGCGGATTTACGAAACGGCAGGTCTTCTGACTCGCTTCTTTTCACCCGCCTTCCCGGCTTTCGCCAGTGGCTCGAAGGAGTGAAAAATTGATTGAAGCATACAGCAGCGGGCACTGTTGCCGATTTGCACGGCATTCCCTCTTAGTTTTCAATTTCGGGTGAAATTGAAAAACCGTTCGGAACAAAAGTAAGGTTTTTTTAGAGCCGGACAAAGTTTTTTTTTATCAACCGAAAACTGTTTTGCTGTATATTAAAATGTTAGTAGTAAAAACAAAAAATGATATACGTGCGAATTAAAAATGTGAAATTGACAATCGTTTTATTATTTTTGTGAAAAACTACAAATGAATTTAGAACTGAAAAATAGCGGACAGGCATTAAACAAGGCTTATTTAGCTCAAAATCCGTATGTTAATGAAATTAATTTATTCAAAAATCATTATTCAAATCTTTTAAAATCCATAAAATCGACCGACAGCGAAGAAACCCTGAAAGATTATATCAACGATTTCTTAAAAAACACATACTACAAAGAAAAATTTTTTACAAAAGAAAATGTTAATAATATCGACCTTGTAATTCTGAACGGAAACAGTGTTGATGATACAATTGGCGTAATCATTGAAACAAAAGCGCTGAAAAATGTTTCGGAAATGATTTCGGAAACCGATTTGAACAAAAAAGCTTTTCAGGAATTAATACAATATTATCTCGAAGAACGAATTACTAATTCCAATATCGAAATTAAACATTTAATTATCACAAATTCAATTGAATGGTTCATTTTTAATGCTTCGGAATTTGAACGAATCTTTTATCAAAACAACCAATTACGGAAAAATTTTACCGATTGGCATACAAAACAATTGCCGAGTAAAAACAAAGATTGGTTTTACTCGAATATTGCCAAATCGTTTATCGAAAATTCGGACGAAACCATTATTTGTACTCATTTTTCGTTGCCGAATTTGGCTGATTTTGAATATTTGAGCGATTTAAAACTCGTAGAACTTTACAAAATATTTTCGCCCGAACACCTTTTAAAACTCCCTTTTCAAAACGACAGCAATACTTTAAATCAAGATTTTTATAACGAACTTTTACACATTATCGGGCTCTGCGAAACCAAAGATAATGCAAAAACAATAGAGCGATTACCGGAAAACGACAGAAACGAAGGTAGTTGGATAGAAAATGTAATTTCAATCATCGAAAATGATGCAATTTTAGATAATTTGGAAAATGCCGAGCAATTTGGCGAAACAAAAGAAGAACAAATTTTTAGCATCGCATTAGAACTGTGCATTACTTGGGTTAATCGGATTATATTTCTGAAACTGCTCGAAAGTCAATTACTCAATTACAATGATAATGAACCGGAATATAAATTTTTGAACAGCGAAAAAATCAAAGACTTTGAACTGTTGAAAGAACTATTTTTTGAAGTTTTAGCCCTAAATACGAACGAAAGGAAAGACTATCTGAACGAAAAATACAAAAACATACCGTATTTAAACAGCTCGTTGTTTGAAATGACACAACTCGAAAAAACAGCGGTAAAAATTAATCATTTAAAACACCACAGCGAACTTGCCATTTTCGGTCAGACTGTTTTGAAAGACGAAAACGAAAAATGTAAAACAGGCTCGCTCCCTGTTTTAAAATATTTGCTCGATTTCTTGGACAGTTACAACTTCGCAAACGATAAAAAAGTAGAAATACAAGAAAAAAATAAAACACTTATCAATTCGTCGGTTTTAGGATTGATTTTTGAAAAATTGAACGGCTACAAAGAGGGCAGTTTCTACACACCCGGATACATAACAATGTATATATGCCGAGAAACGATACGCAATACGGTGATTCAGAAATTTAATTCAACTTACAATTGGAATTGTATAACAATAAATCACCTTTACAATCACATCAACAATATCGACCTAAGCCAAGCAAATACGGTATTTAATTCGATTCGGATTTGCGACCCTGCGGTTGGCAGCGGGCATTTCTTGGTTTCGGCATTAAATGAATTGATTGCAATAAAATCGGAACTCGGAATTTTAATAGATACCAACGGGCAAACATTAAGAAATACATATTGCGAAGTTGAAAACGACGAACTCTATACAACGCATTTCAACGAATTATTTGTTTATAATTTTAAGGACAAAGAAAGCCAAAGAATACAAGAAGTTATATTTAATGAAAAACGAACCTTAATCGAAAATTGCTTGTTTGGCGTGGATATCAACCCAAAATCCGTGCAAATTTGCCGTTTGCGATTGTGGATTGAATTGCTGAAAAATGCCTATTACATTCCGGCAGGCAAAGGGCAAACCCGGTCTCTGCAAACACTTCCCAATATCGACATTAACATAAAAAGTGGTAATTCGTTGGTCAGTCATTTTTTATTAAACGGGAAAGGGAAATCACGCATGTTGCCGCAAAAAATGCAACTCGCTGCCAACAAATACAAAAAAGCAGTTTCCGATTATAAAAATGCAAGCATAAAATTTCAAAAACAGCAAGCAGAGAAGCAGATAAGGGAACTAAAAAGCGAAATTTCGCGATATGTAAACCCTACCGATAAGGATTATATCGAAATTGGAAAAATTTCGACAGAAATTGATACTCACCCGATTTTTTTTTCAAAAGATGAAAAAACACAATGGGATTTAAAAATTATCCGCCTCACCAAAGAACTCGCAGAAGCCCAAAAAAGATACAACGAAAAAAAACGAACCATTTACGGAAACGCTTTTGAATGGCGTTTTGAATTTCCCGAAGTTTTAGACAACGATGGTAATTTTATTGGTTTTGACGCAATTATAGGAAATCCGCCCTATTTTTCATTAGCCGGCTCGAAACAAAATACTTATTATTCGGAAAATTATAAAACATTCGCAAAAGGTACTGATATTTATTGCTTATTTATTGAAAAAGTACTCGAATTATTGAAAGAAAACGGTTCAATTTCTTTTATCGTTTCAAACAAATGGCTTACAGCAAAATATGGCGAAAATACTCGAAATTATTTAGTCCAAAATTCGCAAAATCTCTCTGTATTAAATTTTAATAAATATAAAATTTTTGAAAAAGCAACTGTGGACACAACAATAATATCTGCTACCAAAAATTTGAAAGGACAAAAGTCTATTAGAATAGCAAACTATCAAGATTTAAAATTAAACAAAATCGAAAATCTGTATAAACACAAAATAGAATTTCAGTATTTTGAGCCAAAAATTAGTGAATTATGGAATACATTGGGACTTATGTTTCAACCCATAAAAGAAAAAATTGAAACCAATTCGGTGAAATTGAGCGAATTAAAAAATATTCAATTTTTCAGAGGAATAACAACAGGTTACAATGAAGCATTTATTATTGACAAAATAACAAAAAATGTGTTGATACAGGAAAACCCGAAATGTGCCGAAATAATAAAACCATTAATACGAGGAAGAGATATTCAAAAATATTCGATTCAATTTCAGGATTTGTGGATAATTAATACGCATAATGGTTCAAAAAAAGAGAAAATAAACCGCATAATTTTGGGAAAAAAATATGATAATATTCTTCAATATTTAAAGAAATATAAACAACACTTAGACGTTAGGCAAGATGTTGGTGATGAATGGTATAATTTAAGAAATTGCACATATTTGACAATGTTTGAAACACCAAAAATTGTCTTTACAAAAGCATCAAAACAACAAGCGTTTTCATTAGATACTAATAATTACTATTTATTAAATACATCGTATTTTATAGCAGGTGAAAATTTAAAATTCTTACTTGGAATTTTAAATTCCAAGCTTATTAATTTTGCTTTTAAAAAATTTTATCAATCAGGCGGTATAGACGGCGAAATATCATTACAAGCTGTTGAAAACTTTCCCATAAAATTTTCGACTCAAATTCAAAATGAAATAGAATTTTTAGTTAATAAAATAATAGAAATGAAAAACGAAAATACAAATACCGAAAAACTTGAAAACCAAATCGATAAATTAGTTTATAAACTCTACAATCTGACAAAAGAAGAAATAAAAATAATTGAAAATGAATAGAAAAACACCAAAAAAATTGAGCATTGCGAACATTACTCTTTTTGCAGGCAGAAGTGCACTTAAATTATTTGTTCCATAAATCCCGCAAAAAGTGGGCGGTATGGCTTATTTTTTGCAATTCTTTAAATCAATACTCTCCGAATTTATCGAGTATAAATAGGTAATGTCGTTTAGTTAAAAAATGTATTTGCTGTTCGGCTTAGGCTCTGCCTAAGTCGAAATTATCATGACAGGCTCTGCCTGTCTGTCAAAGCAAGACAGAGCCTTGCAAAATAAGCCCGACCGAGACAGAGCCTCAGCTGAACACATACTTAACTATACGACATTGCATTGATAGGTAAAAATCGACTTTTTTTATTATAAAAAATTGTATAAATTGCGAAATTAAAAATATAAGAAAAGATTTAAGCTCTTTTTTATGAAAATCAAAGCAAAATTGCCTCTGTTTACGAGTGTAACTGTTTTAATATCAATAGTTATAATTGCATCATATTCGATATTGGATTTTCGTAAAAAAACTTTGGACAGTATCAAATCCTACAAAGAAGAGCAAACAGAAATTATTAAAGACCAACTGAAAGATTATGTAAACAATGCCTATGCGATGATAAAACAAGCCCACGAACTCGCATTAGCATCGAAAGCACCCGGAAATAAAACCACTGTCGACCACACCGACCTTATCCGAAAATCGCAATATTTAATACTCACCAAAGAAAATATCAGAACCATTCGCTTTGGAGCAAATGGATATATCTGGCTCAATGAGTTCGAAAAACCTTACCCGGTAATCATGCACCCCATCAAGCCGGAAATGGAAGGCACAGTGCAAACGTTTTTAATCCCGGCAACCGGGCAAAATGTTTACGAAGCATTTGCCGAAACAATACGCGACGGGGGCGGAGAGGGCTTTTTGCAATACGATTTCTTTAAACCCGGAAGCGATGTTCGTATTCCAAAATTAAGTTTCATAAAATTATACCAACCTCTCGGCTTGGTTATCGGAACCGGCGTTTATATCGACCATATCGACCAAATTGTAGCTCGAAAAACCGATGAACTCAACTCCCAAATCAACACCATTATTACCTATATCCTGCTCATTGGTGCAGTTTTGGTTGCCATTGCTACATTTTCATTGTATTTTTTGGGTAAAACGATAACTGATGCCATTTATCAGGTTCGCAGTCAATTGTTTGATATGTCGCAGGGGCGGGTTATCGATAAAAAACCCGAAACCAGAAAAGATGAAATCGGCGATATGACAGCCTCCTTAAACGATTTAATCGACGGCGTAAATTCGTATGAACAATTTGCTTTGACAATCGGGAAAGGCAATCTGACAGCAGATTTTATGCCTTTGAGCAAAGAAGATAATTTAGGAAATTCCTTGCTTAAAATGCGGGAAAGTCTGGTAAACGCAAAAACAGAGGAAGAAATCCGAACCCGTGAAAACGAAAAGCGTAACTGGGCGAACGAAGGGTATGCCAAATTCAGCGAATTGATGCGTGTTACACGCGAAAATATCAACGAAATAGCTTATGCAATTATCAGTAATTTAGTAAAATATGTAGATGCTATACAAGGCGGAATTTTTATTTATAACAACGATGACCCCCAAAATGATTATTTAGAAATGGCAGCTTCAATCGCATACGACCGGAGAAAGTATGTAGAAAAAATTATTAAACCCGGCGATGGATTAGTGGGAACGTGCAGTTTGGAAAAGAAGCGAATTTACTTAACTCATGTACCGGAAAATTATATCGAAATCCGCTCCGGATTGGGAACCGCCAGCCCGCATGTTGTATTAATTGTTCCGCTGCTCAGCGAAAACAATCTAATCGGAATCATTGAACTTGCAGGTTTTAAGGAATTTGAAGAATATCAAATCGAATTTATAGAAAAAGTATCCGAAAGTATCGCCGCTTCTTTATTTTCGGCAAAAATCAATACTCAAAATATCAAACTGGCAGCCGAATATCAAGATTTAAAAGAAGAAAATGCCCGATTAGAAAAATTATTGGAAGCTTATTCTGCAAATACTGAGCAAATTCAGGAAAAATCAAAAGCAGCACAAAAAGGAAATTCGATTTTACACTTAAATTAAGTATCATAAAATTAAGGGCTTAAAGATATATTATTTAAACCTAAGCTCTTTAAACAAGCAAATCGAAAAATTAGGCAAGAAGTTTGTAGATTTGTTCACATCGAAACAAAGAAAGGAGAAAACTTCTCAATGCAAAGAATTAACCGATTTTTAATCAAATCGCTCCATTTAAAACCGGAGGAAACAACAAAATTTCTACTTTTGTTTTTCCACTCATTTTTTATTGGCTTGTTCATCGCTTTTTTCTTTGTTCAAGCCAATTCCGTCTTCATTAAAAACTATGGCAGCGAAGAATTACCTCTTGCATACATCGTTTCGGGAATTGTAGGCTATTTAAGCACGATGGTTTATTCGGCTTTGCAAAAACGTGTCAAAAGCAAATTTCTTTTTTTGGGAGCCTTGGTTTTTATGCTGATAGTTGCACTTATTTCGCGAGCCGCACTCCCCTTTGTAAGCGAAATACATCTGAGCTATTTTGTTTTTTTGTGGGCTTGGCCCTTCATTTCATTAGCAGGCATCGAAGCAGGCGGATTGGCTCTTAATTTGCTGAATTTAATACAAATAAAGCGACTTTTCGGCTTAATCAACATGGGAGGAGTTATCGCTTCGGTTTTAGGATATTTACTTATTCCATTCCTAAACTCGATAATCGGAAATTCGTATAATTTACTGCTCATAGGCAGTTTGTGGCTCGTTGCAGCAGGCATTATTTTAGTTGTAATTTATAATAAATTTCCCGAACAAGTTCCCAAAGTTAAAGAAACGCAGACAAGTGATTCGGGGACAGGCTTTTTCAGACTTATCAAAGAACGCTATTTTTTTCTGATATTTTTGTCGGCAGCCCTGTCGATGACTGTGATATATATTGCCGATTTCGGGTTTTTGTCCGCCATAAAAGTACAAACCGATTTGTTTAGTGAAGAAGGCTCTATACCGAAATTTTTGGCATTAGTCTATGCCGGATTGAAAATCGGCGAACTGTTAATTTCCTATTTTTCGAGTCGGCTGCTGAGCCGTTACGGAATTAAATTAGGCTTGCTTGTGATGCCGGTTTTCTTGACATTGATTGTCGTTTTTTCGGCAATCGCAGGATATACAGATGGCGTTTTGGGGCTCGTGTTTCTGGGATTAATGACCCTGAATAAATCGATGGAACGAATCCTGCGTCGCGGTTTAGACGACCCGGCTTTCAATATTCTCTATCAGCCACTTCCGGGAAGTAAAAAATTAGCCGTTCAAACCAAAGTTGGCGTTGTAATGCAGGTAGCCATTGCCATAGCCGGGGTTTTATTGTTTGGTTTGAATGCCCTGATGCAACAAAATTCCGGCTTTCGCTTGGAATATTTCCCCTTGTTCTTTTTGCCCATTTTGGTCGCATGGTTCTTTACAGCTTTAAGTCTTTATGCGGCTTATAAGAAAAAATTGCGTGAAGTCCTAGTCGAAATGAGTAAAGCCGCACAAGTAGCTTCAAAATATCAATACGGGACAGAGGTTTTGACCAAGAAATTCAAGAAATTCAACGAAAATATCGTCAATTTAAGTGTTACCATCTTATCCGAAACCAATCCCAGAGCCCTCGAACCTTATGCTTCCACGCTGTTAGCAAACGAAGATTCTGTTATCAAAAAAGCCATTTTACGCCATGTCGACCCCACATGGGGGCAGCGAACAAGCAAACAAATAGAAAAATTAGTTGAAAACGAAGAAAACAAAGAAGTCAAAGATTTAGCAAAACGTGCTTTACATAACCTCGATTTAACTGATATCGCCAAAGACGAAAAACACGCCGAAGAATTGTTAAATTCCAATGAATTGTCGGATAAAATAAAAATCGTAAAATTTTTAGTAAAGAACAATCCACAAAATGCCGATAAACTTCTTTTGGATTTATTAAAAGACAGGAATGAAATTATTCGCAGTTCCGCCATCAAACTTGCGGTAAAATTCAAATCCGATGCCGGTTTGAAAGAATTGTGCCAATTACTGTTATCTCCGGAATATTACCAAATCAGCACGTCATCAATCTTAGACATCGGCGAAAAAGCACTGCCACATTTGGAAGAATTATTCCGTGAAACCCAACAACGCAATACGGTTTTAAAAATAATAGAAATTTATGCCAAAATGGGGTCGAAACCCGCTCGAAGCCTGTTAGTTAAACAAATTAATTATCCCGACCGCAAAGTGCAGTTTGCTGTAATTTGGGCATTGTTTTATTGCAAATACCAAGCACCCGTTGAGGAAGAAGATTATATTAAAGACAAAATCAAGCAAACTGTTTCCGGGCTGCTCTGGGTTATGTCGGCAACACGTGATATTGAAGAACAAAAAAATACCTTAAAACTATTTTTAGCCTTAGACCAAGAACGGGTCGATTATTACGAATTGCTTTTCAGTTTGCTGAGTTTCCTACACGACCCGCGAGTTATCGGGCTGATAAAGAAAAATATCATCGGTAAAAATACGATTTATGCACTCGAACTGATTGATAATTTCATCATTCCGGAATTAAAACCCTTGATTGTCCCTGTTTTCGATGATATTTCGCTGAACATGAAAATCAAGAAATTGTCGAAATATTTTCCACAACGCAAAATGACCTTCAACGAGCGATTGAAAGCCATGATAATGCTCGACTACGACCGAATTGGTTCGTGGACTTTAACCAAAGCCATTGAACAAGTGGGGCGTATGCACAAAATACGTCAGGAAAATCAATTAATTGATACACAAGAAAAAGGGTATCAAGATGTAGTGCTTTGGACACACGATAATATAGAACACGTATTAAACCGGATTCGGCGTTCCGATTTGCCCGACGAGGTGTTTTTATGTCTTTTTCATACCGAAGAACTTGTTTATTCTACCGCAGCACGAGTGATTTACGATGAAAATCCAAGCGAATGTTTAGATTATTTATCGAATATGTCGGAAAAAAAGCAAGAACTGAAAAAAATATTCACCAACAAGGGATATTTGTTGCAGGATAAAGTGAAATTGCTTCGACGTTTTCAATTATTTTTCAGCATTCCGGACTATTTACTCGTTAAAATTGCCGAATTGGTGCGTCCAAAAGTTTTGAAACCCGGCGATAAAATCACTTTCGACTATCGAGATTCAGATGATATTTTCATCTTACTGCGGGGAGTGCTCAGTTTCAAAGAAGGTACGGAAGACGAAGTGGTTTTCTCGAAAAAAGTAATCATAACACGAGGTTTGAATATCGAATCCAATGCCGACCATTTAATTGCCGTAAAACCTACCGAAGTCTTAATTGTTAATCGATATAAATACTTTAACCTTTTGGTTGATGAAACTGATATTTTGCAACATATTTTTGAGATAATTCAATAAGTAATGGTTAATTATTAATTGTTAATGAAGTAATAATTTGATTTTGATAAGAATACGGACATTTTGATATACAAA
>DYMH01000234.1 GCA_020721645.1 Draconibacterium orientale | reverse complement strand
AATGTATGCAAATTTATTTTCACTTTTTTTACTTTAAATACAGACTCTATTTAGTCAAGTTGAATCAAAAAGTATGCGAGACCAAAATTTTAACAGCTTTAATTTTGGAATTGCAGACGATAATACGATGTATGAAAGTGATAATTTAGAATCATCACAAAATAAAGCTCCAAAATTTAACGAATTTTCAGATTCGCAATATCGTGAAATGATTACGGAAGCCTTTGGTTTATATCCAAGTTTGCAGTATAAAGATATTTGGCAAGGCATAAAAAGTGCGTCCGGTGTTGGTGATGTAAAAGCAAAATCCATTGTAGCACATCTAAAAGACAAAGGATTTATCATGTACGATGAAAAAACAAAAAATTATTTTCCAAAGGTGGTTTAACCGATTAAACCACTTTTTTTATAGCAATAATAAGGGTTTTGGGTTACTGGTTTAATTCACTGGTTTAAGCAATTAAACCATTTAACTAATTAATATACTGACTTATGTGTTTTTGACGACTTAAACTGGTTTAGTTTAATCTAATATATAAGGACAAGAATTAAACTAAACCACTTAAAGCATTGAAATATAAATACATGACTGGTTTAAGTGATTTTACTGTGTGAAAAAAGAAAAATTGATATGACAACAAACGAAGCAAAAGCCGTTTCAATAGCAGATTTTCTGCAAAACGTAGGAATTGAGCCAAAAAGACAATACGGAAAATATTTATACTATCATGCACCGTACCGAGAGGATAAGCAGCCGAGTTTCCGAATTGATACGGCTTTAAATCTTTGGTACGACATATCAGCCAACGAGGGTGGCAAGCTCATTGACTTAGTTTGCAAGATGTACGGCTGCACGGTGTCGGAATCACTTCAAATTATCGACAAAGAAAATAAACCTGTTTTTTCTTTTTCACACAGTCAAAATAACGCTCCGACAATCGCAGTAAAACACGTTCAATCACTTCAAAACAAAGCATTGACACAATATGTCGAAAGTCGAAAAATACCGTTTGATTTGGCAAGAAAATATGTTTCCGAAATTTATTACAATCTGAATGAAACAAACAAACAATATTTCGGACTTGCCTTTAAAAATGATTTGGGCGGTTACGAAATACGCAACAAATATTTTAAAGGCTGCACAGGTCAAAAGTCAATTAAAACCATAAAGAACGGAAATTCAATACGTTTGACAATATTTGAGGGCTTTATTGATTTTCTTTCTATTTTGGCTTATTACAAGTCGGATAAACCGAATGTTGATGTAATTATTTTAAATTCGACAAGCCAAATAAAACAGGTTGTAAATATTTTAGCAGGCTACGAAAAAATAAATTTATTTTTGGACAACGACACCGCCGGAGAAAATGCAGCGGAATTTATCCAAAGTAAACACGGAAACGCAAAAAATCAATCAAAAATAATGTATCCGGATTTTAAAGATTTTAACGAATTTTTGATAATAGACCAAAAAAGACTAAATTTGTAAATATCTCGAAAGTGAATGAATTACAACGATTATAATTTTTCAAATCACCTAAATCAGCGGATTGCAGACAGACAACTCGAAACGCATTGGATTTTGGAAACGGTTACAAATCCGGACAGAAAAGACGAAATTGCAGATGACGAAATTCATTGTTTCAAATTCATTCCCGAAAATTTCAATAAATGTTTAAAAGTTGTTGTTAATCCAATCAGTAAAACGATAGTAACGGCACATTTTGACAGAAACAAAACCAAAAAAGGCTTATTATGAAAATCACATACGACAAACAGGCAGATGTTTTGTACATCAAAATTTCCGATAATAAAATTGCAGAAAGCGAAGAAAGCGAAAAAAACGTTGTCCTCGACTTTGACAGCGAAAACAACGTTGTAGGTATTGAAATTTCTTATTTCGTTAAAAAATACAAAAAAGAAATGTTTCCTGTTTTCAAAGAAGTTGAAAAAGCCGTTTGGGAAAATGATTTAATTTCTGCTTAACCGATTTTATTTCATTTATCAAACTTTGCAATCGCTTCTACTTTTTTCTTATTTGTTACTTTTGCGTAAATTTGAGTTGTTTTGGTGTTCGTATGCCCTAACATTTTACTTATTGTAAGCAGCTCAACATCATTATCAAAATTCATTGTCGCAAAAGTATGCCGTGAAACGTGAAACGACAGTAATTTGTCGATGTTTGCAGTTTCGGCAATTTCCTTTAAATATCGGTTTGTTGGCTGCGAAGTCATTACATCGAAAACAAATTTTTCTTTGTCGAAATGTTCCGGATATTGTATTAATTTTTCGGCTTTCTCTGCAATCGGAACGGTTACACGCTTTTTTGTTTTGTGCATTTCTATATCAATAATCTTTACTTGTTTTTGTTCCCCGTTTACCGTAAAAGATTCAGTTTTAATATGTTTGAATTTCAACAACTGAATATCTTTAAACCGCAAACCGGTATAGCAACAAAAAATAAAATACCTCAAAACATTTGCCTTATTTTTTGCAATTTCCGGGCTTTTAAGCAGGTTTTCCAACCGTTCAACTTCGTTTTCCGTTAAATATTCTCTTTTGCCGTCTTCTCTGCTTATCGGAATATTTATAAACGGATTTTGACCTTTAAAAACACCTTGCTCAATCGCTTTGTTGATGAAAGTTTTTATAAAAATCAAATTTTTATTTGTAGTGTTTTTATTGTTAATTGAAAGTAGATGTTTTTCATAAGACCGAATAAAATTATAGACTTATTTACTTAATCAATACAATTTGCGACCAATTCAAATT
>DYMH01000233.1:1168-2772 GCA_020721645.1 Draconibacterium orientale | reverse complement strand
GATTTGATTCAACTTCTCGAACGCCGGCAAATTGACGATATAAAATGGAACCGATTGGTATCGGAAAAAGCCATGGGTTTGCCTTATGCTTATACTTGGTATCTCGATGCGGTTGCCGACCATTGGCAGGCATGGGTTTGGGACGATTACACCGGTATTTACCCGTTTCAGAAAAAAAGAAAATACGGATTGCCCTATTCTTTAACCCCGTTTTTGACCCAACAATTGGGCTATGCGGGAACGGAAATCGCCCCCGAAATGCTGTTGGAATTGCTTGGTTCCGAGTTTGTAATGTTCGAACAGCAATGGCCTTATTATCAAAAAGTTTCAAATCCAAAAGCTTTTTCGCCGAACCATATTTTAGTTTTGAATCGTTCGTTTTCCGATATCTATCAAGATTTTAATCAAAATACCAAACGAAATATCAAAAAGTCAGAAAATCAGAATATTCAAATAGAAGTTGATACCGATTTAACCGAGTCTGATTTAAGTTTTATTATCAAGCATTCGAAAATAGATTTTAATCCAAATCGTACAGAAAAATTACAAAATTTGTGCATCGATGCTTCAAAACACGAAGCAATAGCCGTTTACAAAGCATATTCCGAGCAAAAATTAATTTCATTGGCCATTTTTATTTTAAACCCCCAAAGGGCTGTTTATTTATTGGCGGTTTCGAACAAACTCGGTTTCGAAAAAGGGGCTAATTTCTTAATTGTCAAACAGTTTTTGTCCGATCAATCAGAAAAAATTGCTTTGCTCGACTTCGAGGGTTCTCGAATAGAAGGCGTGGCCAGATTTTACAAAGGATTTGGTGCTACCGAAATTCAATACCCGATTGTTTCATCGAAAAGCATTAAACCCATTTCAAAAATTTTTAAAAAGTGATTTATGAAAATTAAAGCGTTTATTCTTCTTCTTTTCCTTATACAAACTTTAAGTGCACAAGAAAAACGTTCGATGACAGTCGACGATATGATCCGTTGGAAAACCATCGATAAAAAAGCAATTTCGAACAATGGGAAATGGGTGGCCTATGTCGTTAATCCGGGCAAAGGCGATGGCTCGTTGTATTTGTACAACGATTCAACCAAGCAAACAAAGGTGTTCGAAAGAGGTGCTCAGTTCGATTTTGGTCCTCAAAACAACTATTTGCTTTTTACCATCAAACCGCAAACCGATACCCTACATGCACAAAAGTTGAAAAAATTAAAAAAAGATGAACAGAGTAAAGATTCGCTTGGGATTTATTTTTTCGACAAGGACAGTTTAATCAAATTTCCGAAGTACAAATCGTTCGATGTACCGCAAAAAGAAGGGGTTTGGTTGTCGTTTACTTACGAATTTAAAATGCCCAAAGACACGACTAAGCTTAAAAACGATAGTCTAAAAACCGATACACTCGAGATTAAGCCGGAGAAAACCAAGACAAAGAAAAAGAACAAAAAACAAGATGGTCATCGATGTGTTTTATTGCATTCCGGCTCTTTAGATACACTGAATTTCGAAAATATTTCGGATGTCATCTGTTCGGAAGGTGGCCAATCGTTTTTTCTTTACAGGCAAATAAAAGATTCGTTAGATACGGCTCAAGTTATTTATTT
>DYMH01000233.1:0-1068 GCA_020721645.1 Draconibacterium orientale | reverse complement strand
AAAGACTCTTTAACCGACGACGAAAAAGTTAAGCTCGATATTTGGGCATGGACCGATCGACGCATGCAACCACAGCAATTATTAAGTTTAGATAAAGACAAAAAGAAAAGTTATTTGTCGGTTTTCGATTTTAAATTGAACCGTTTATCGGTGCTCGAAGACAGCGTTTGGTCAAGTCGAATCAACACCCAAGTCGATCCGGACTTTTATTGGTTGTACAGCGATTTTGAGTATCAAAAAATGCAGACTTGGACAGACGATTCGCCGTCCGACTACATGATGTTCGACTACAAAAAAAACCAAAGATTTTCGGTTGCCCAATCCAAATTATGGCAAGCCAATGTATCGCCAAGCGGCAGATTTGTTGCCCTTTGGGATTACACGCAACAGGCTTGGTTTTTATTCGATGCCGCTAACAAGGGCATGGTTCAATTATCAAACAATCAGATAGATCAGTTTAGCGAGTTGCTTCACGACACACCAAGTTTACGCCCTTCCAATGGTTTGATGGGCTGGACAAAGGCCGAAAAAGAGGTGCTCGTTTTCAGCGATCTCAATATTTGGAGTTTTACCACTCAAAGCAAGCCCATTGCTAAAAATCTTACAGAAAGCAAAGCACTTCAGTATCGGTATCAGAAAATAAATTCCGACGATGTTTATCTTCCCGATGTGTGTTTGTTGAATACTTTCAATCCCAAAACCATGAACGAAGGGTTTGCAAGGTATCAGTTTTCAAACGTGCAATTAAATCAATTGTTAGATACAAATTTTGCATTTATACCTGTAATAGCTTCGGATAACAGACAAAAATATTTGTGGAGTCAAAGCTCGTTTACCCATTATCCGGAGTTATGCTTGAGCGATAGTAACTTTTTAAATTCAAGTGTAATAAGTCATGTCAACGAACTGCAAGACAGTTTGCTTTGGGGGCAAATTCACTTGCTCGATTGGACCGATTTTAACGGTGATACTTTAAGGGGCTTGTTGGTTTTGCCCGAAAATTTGGACAGCACAAAAAAATATCCGGTTATCGTTTATTTTTACGAAAAATCGTCCAATAATTTGCAT
>DYMH01000232.1 GCA_020721645.1 Draconibacterium orientale | reverse complement strand
AACAAAATATCGGAAAGTATTTTCAGCTTGGGCAACGGAAAAATAGGACAACGAGGCAATTTTGAAGAATATTATTCGGGCGATACTTTGCGCGGAAATTACATTTCGGGGGTTTATTATCCCGACAAAACTCGTGTGGGTTGGTGGAAAAACGGCTACCCGGAATATTTTGCCAAAGTACTCAATTCGCCTGATTGGACAGGTATCAAAATCACGGTCGCCGGTCAAAAATTAGACCCGCACACATGCAAAATCACCGAATTCAAGCGTGTTTTGAATATGCAAAAAGGCACATTCAAAAAAAGTTATACAGTAAAATTTGCCGACGGAAAGAAAATGATGGTCAAATCCACTCGTTTTCTCAGCATTGTGAACGATGAATTGGGAGTGATAAAATATTCAGTCAAACCACTGAATTTTGAAGGCGATATCGAAGTATTATCGGATATTGATGCCGATATTAAAAATCAAGATGCCAATTACGACGAAAAATTTTGGGACGAAATCGAAAAATCAGCAGCAGTTTTCCCATACGTCATCAGCGAAACAAAAAAAACATTTTTCAGAGTTTGCACCGCCATGAATATCCTTGCAAAATTTGAAGACCGAAGTGCAATTGAAATTCACCCCGAAAAAGTTGTTCGAGAAAAATATGTGGGGTTAAATTTTAAACTGCCGGTTAAAAAGGAAAAATGGACGTGTTTGTTCAAATATGCGGCAGTAACATCATCAATGTATCACGAAAAAGACGAACTTGCCAAAGCAGCTTACAAAGTACTCGATTACGCCGAACAAAAAGGCTACGAAGCTCTTTTGGACGAACAAATCAGAGCCTGGACAAAAAAATGGGAAGAAAGCGACATCATTATCGAAGGCGATAAGGCTGCACAACAAGGCATTCGTTTTAATATTTTTCAACTCAATCAAACATACACAGGAAAAGACGAACGGCTCAATATCGGACCAAAAGGTTTTACCGGCGAAAAATACGGCGGCAGCACTTATTGGGATACAGAAGCCTATTGTTTGCCTTTTTACCTCAGCACTGCCGAACAAAAAACAGCAAAACAATTGCTGAAATATCGTTTCAAACATTTGCCACGTGCTATTGAAAACGCCGAAAAATTAGGTTTTAAAAACGGAGCAGCGTTGTATCCGATGGTTACAATGAACGGCGAAGAATGCCACAACGAATGGGAAATTACCTTTGAAGAAATTCACAGAAACGGAGCCATTGCTCGTGCAGTTTTCGATTATATCAGATATACCGGCGATTCGGCGTATTTAGCAGAAGGCGGATTGGAAGTTCTTATCGGAATCAGTCGATTTTGGGCTCAACGTGTGAGTTTTTCGGAAGAAAAACAAAAATTTGTGATGCTCGGTGTTACCGGTCCAAATGAGTACGAAAATAATATCAACAACAATTGGTACACAAGTACTATTGCCTGTTGGACAATGGAATACACAAACGAATCGCTTGTTTTTGCCGAAAAGAATTTCCCCGAAGAATATAAAGCTATCACTAAAAAGACAGGTTTTAGAGTGGAGGAAGCATTGAACTGGTCGGAAATTATCGAAAAAATGTATTTCCCTTTCGATAAGAAACGAAAAATTTTCCTTCAACAAGACGGCTATTTGGACAAAGAATTGAAAAACGCTTCGGATTTGAAACCCGAAGATCGTCCGATACACAAACATTGGTCGTGGGACAGAATCCTGCGTTCCTGCTATATCAAACAAGCCGATGTTTTGCAAGGATTGTATGTTTTTGAAGATAAATACGATGTTGAAACCATTCGCCGAAATTTCGATTTCTACGAACCGAAAACCGTTCACGAATCCTCACTATCGTCGTGTGTTCACTCAATTTTAGCAGCAAAAATCGGTAACCGAAAGCTTGCGTATCAATTTTATCTCAATGCAGCACGTTTGGATTTGGACGATTACAACAACGACACCGACGATGGACTCCACATTACAAGCATGGGCGGAACGTGGATGACCGTTGTTTACGGTTTCGGCGGAATGCGTATCAAAGAAAACAAAATTTCGTTTGCACCGTTTTTACCGGAACAATGGCAATCATTAGCTTTTCAAATTCGATTTCGCGAAAATCTTTTAAGAGTTCGTATCAACAAAGAAACTGTAAAAATTACAAATATGTCCGAAACACCGATTGATTTATTGATTTACGATGAAATACAATCCATAGCGGCAAACGATTTCAGAATGGTGAAAATTAATGGTTAATTGATAATTGACAATTAACAATTGATAATGGACAATTAAAAATGGACAATGGATGATGGCTAAATTTTAATTTATCTGTTCGGACGAGGCAGAGCATCGACCGAAAATATCCCGTCAGGCTCTGCCTGACATCAAAAACAAACTTTATGAAAACAAACCAAATGAATATAAAATGAAAACACGAATTATCTTAATTTTCGCTTTTGCAATCGTTTTTTTCGCCTGCAATTCTGAAAAAGATTCTTTAAAATTTCCCGATAAAAGTAAAATCATCGGATTAGCTTCACCGGTAGAATTGAATCCGGAAAATACCGTAATCAATCTAAAAGATTTTTTTCCGGAAACCCGTTCGATAGACTCGGTAAAAGCCGATTCGCATTGCAAATTAGTGCTTTCGCAGGATACGGTTTTTGTCGAAATCAGTTTGGTTTCCGAAAATTTTCCAAAACTCAGCACCTTAGATGTATATGCAGAAGGAACCAAATATTCGATTCTGCTCAAAAAATCTAAGAAAATCAAACATACATTCATTTTCG
>DYMH01000097.1 GCA_020721645.1 Draconibacterium orientale | reverse complement strand
AATTTGAATTGGTCGCAAATTGTATTGATTAAGTAAATAAGTCTATAATTTTATTATCTTCAAAAAGCGAAATTCCATCGCTTATATTTTCTGATAGTAAACGATATTTCGATTCGTTTTCGCTTAAATTTTGTGTCAGCCGTTTTGCTATTTCTTTGGCACGGCTTAAAGTGCTGAAAACCGATAATGCTAATAAAAAGAACAGTAAACTGATTAATAAACCACTTATCAATACAATCCAAACTTTGCCTCCAAAATGATAGAATGATTCTTGATGCCGAATAAACACTAATACCCAGCGAGTGCCGTATATATCTGTGAAAATTGTGTGTGCAGATGTTTCAAGCAGATTGATTTTACAGTTTGGTTGAGTATCGAAAAGCAGTGTGCTGTCGGAAATTCTTTGGTCGTGGATATGCAAATGAATTCGATTCGTGGAAATACTGTCCCATTGACCTAAAATATCGTACATCAATTCGTTCACTAAATACGGACTGCTTACCCAGCCAATAATTGATTTTCGGCGTTCTTCGAGGGTGGAGTGCGGCATATTTTTTTTATACACGGGAGCATACATTATAATTCCTGCTCGGTTATCGGTAGAGTCGTTTTGTATAAGTTTTAATCTTTTGGTAAGTATCGACCGGTCGGAATCGCAGGAAAGCTCCATGGCGTATCTTCTCACAGGTTCGGAATACGTATCGTATCCCAGGGCCCTAAGGTTTTTACCGGAAAATGGTTCGATATAAAAAATCGGAGTATAAATATCTCGCTCGCCTTCCGGTTTTATGTTGTAATCCTTTAAGTTCTCGTACCGGCGAATATGGTTGATATGGTTTTTTAAATCTTTTTTCTGTATAATAGCGTTAAATCCCAAACCTTGATAACCTTGGAGGTTGTCGTGTATAACACTGTTTTCGATATACGTTTTCCATTCTGTACGGGTAACGGTATCCGAAGCACTCAAAAAAGCCGAACTGCTGCGTAAGAGCAATGAGTGAGCATCAAGTCGTGTTGTTATTTTATTTTTAATTTCGGAGCAAGCCAATTCAAAATCACGCTTTTCTTGCTTTTTAACAAGGCAATGTGTATAAAAACCCATTGCTCCGGTGAGAATCAATCCGATAATAAGAACAACGATAGCCTTAAATGCACTCGGAACACTTATTTTGGATAAGAAATTGGAAAATTTCATACCATACTCGTGTTAATTGAGGTTTTTAAATTCTAACAAATAGTACTCGAAGGTAAGTATTTATTTCGTAAAAAAAAATGTTTAAGTCGTTTTTGTGAAATTTTTTTAGGTTTGATATTTTGTTGTTAAAGAAGAACATCGTTATTTATAAAGGTAACAGGCATGTATGCTGTAAAAACCAAAATCATATATTTAAACCTCCGAAAGGGTTTTTCGGCACTTTCGGGGCTGGTTGGATAAACCCCATCGGTGTTTGAAAACTCCAACGGGGTGAAACATCGATTGATGCAGGTATATTTGTTACGCCTTCATTTCATAAGCTCCCGCCTGCGAATACACAAAGTTTTTCAAAACCGATAGGTAACGTTTGGTGTCGTTGTGGCTTTTGCGTATCATTTTGAGGCAATATGCTGCTTGTGCTTCGCTTGCGGCTTGGCGGTTATAGATTTCGAGTGCAAATTTTGAGAAATCGCGTACCATAAATTCAAATATTTGATCGACTGCTTCTGTCGGGACTTCATACAGTTTGGCATTTTCGAGCACCAATTGTCCATAAACGATTAATGTGAACAATTCGCCCACCGACAGCAAGAAATCCGTGTCGCGCTGTTGAGCTTCGGAAACCGGTGCGGCTATCAGCGACTCTTTGAATACGGCAATTTGTTCTTTAAATATTTTCAGATTCGGTGTATCGAACAGTTCATAAGCTTTTTTATAATTATGAAAGGTGATTTGGCTCAAACCTTTTGTAGGTCCTTGATGAAACAGGAAATCATCGTTCGCGGCTTTGTTCATAATCGGAACTTCGGGATATTCGGTGTGTCCGAAGAAGAAATTCTTCATAAACTTCACAATCAAGGCGATATTTACGTGAACGGTTCCTTCCAATTTCGGGAGAGCACGAATGTCGATAGCAGCCATTTCAAAGAATACATCAGCCTCGAAACCTTTGGCTGCAATCACGTCCCACAGCAGATTTATTACTTCTTCTCCTTGCGTGGTAACTTTCATTTTCATCACCGGATTGTAGAGCAAATAGCGACGGTCGGCGGCGTTTGCCGTTCGCATATAATCTGCCGCACGCATTGCAAACAGTTTCATGGCAACCAGTCTTGCCCAAGCATCGACAAACATTCGTTTCACGTGTGAAAAGTCCGTAACGTGCATGTTGTAAAGTTTCCGACCGGAAGCGTGGGTAATGGCTTCGTAAAAAGCGTGGGTACACATTCCTATGGAAGCCCAGCCCAGATTGTATTTGCCGATATTTACGGTGTTCAGTGCCGAATCCCAGGCAATATCGCCTTTGTGCAGCAAATCATCGGCAGTGAGTTTAAAATTATTTACAAGATATTCACCCACAAAGTTTTGCGATGCTACGGTGTTTTTTACCAATTCGTACGATTCGCTTCTGTAACTTGTGTTGAAGAAAACGTATTCGTTGGTTTCGGCAATTCGCCCGAATGTGGACACCATTCCGGCTTTGTTGGCATTGCCGATATAATATTTTGAGCCGTTGGCGATATACGAACCATCGGGCTGTGTTGTGAGAACGGTATCAGTAGAATAAATATCGGCACCGTGATTGCGTTCCGAGAGCCCGAAAGCGAAAACTTCGCCGTCGAGCAGCATTTTGGCGGCTTGCTGTTTAAGTTTTTCGTTGTCGGACATCCAAATGGGGCCCAATCCCAAAATTGTAACCTGCCAAACGTACCAATACGGCAATCCGTAGAAGCCGAGTATTTCGCTGAATTCCTGTATTCGCCAAGTATCCCAACGCGAAGTTTCGGTGCCGTAACCGGTTGGTGTGAGGAGTTCTGCAAAGATTTTTTCTTCTTTCAGAAAATCGACAAAATCTTGATACCACACTTTGTCGTGATAATCTTTTTTGATTTGTCGCAGACCTTTTTTCTCGAAAAAGGCGATGGTTTTCTGCATTATTTTGTCCGAATAGCCGTCGGGTTGTGGGCGGTTGTGAGTGTTGGGATTGAATAAAATCATGGTCGAAGCGGATTTTTGATGAATTATAAAAATAATTATAAAAAACGATTTCGTGCAAAAATATTTGAAATGCTTAATTAATAATGGAAATCGGGATTCAAAATTTTAGTTTTATCTTTGAAATTAAGCAATTTTCGATATTTTCTTTGCGAGTCTCAGAGTCTTTTCGGCGTTATTCGGTGTTACTTTTAATAAACTAACCGGAGTTCTAAAAATTGCTTTTTCATCGTTATGCTCATTTTTCAAAATCCTCATTTACATTAGTAAACTTCGGTTTTGAAAAATTCGCAAGCCTCGAACGGCGAAGCCCTCAACGAAGTTAAAAATCGAATTTTTTGAAGCCTCCTTAATAATTAATAGACAGAGATTCGCAAGTTAAGATGTTGTATATGTTTGTTTTATAGAGCATTTCAATTCTTGATTTTGTATTGATAATAAACATAATTTTCTTACAAAATTGTTTGCAAATACTTAGCAGTATGCGATTTTTCGCAGTTTAAAAGTTCTTCCGGTGTTCCGGTAAAAACCACCTGTCCGCCTTCATCGCCGCCTTCCGGACCGAGGTCAATAATATAATCGGCACATTTAATCATTTCGCGATTGTGTTCGATAATAACAACTGTGTGCCCACGGTCGAGTAAGGCATTTAAAGCAGCCAGAAGACGATTAATATCGTGAAAATGAAGTCCGGTTGTGGGTTCATCGAAAATAAACAAGGTGTTTTTGGCTCGATTTTCTTTACTCAGAAAATACGCCAGTTTAATACGCTGACTTTCGCCGCCGCTGAGCGTGTTCGATGATTGTCCGAGTTTTACGTAACCTAAGCCCACATCTTGCAGCGTTTTGATTTTTTCGGCAATTTTTTTTGTTTCTTTTTCATTTTCAAAAAACGCAATACTTTCATCGACAGTGAGCTCCAAAATATCAAAAATATTTTTTCCTTTGTATTGAACTTCAAGAACTTCGTCCTTAAAACGTTTCCCTTTGCAATGTTCGCAAACCAAATGGACATCAGCCATAAACTGCATTTCAACCGTAATTTCGCCTTCGCCTTTACATTCTTCACAACGGCCGCCTTCAACATTAAACGAAAAATGTGAGCTAGTAAAACCATTGATTTTCGACAGATTCTGTTCCGAAAACAATTTGCGAATATCATCGAAAGCTTTGAGATATGTTACAGGATTGGAACGCGAAGATTTTCCGATTGGATTTTGATCGACAAATTCAATAGATTCTATCTGCTTGAAATCACCTTCGATTCGTGCATACTTCGCCGATTGTGCAGAATAACCTTCCAAATTTTTTGCTACCGCCGGATACAATACATTTTTCACAAGTGATGATTTGCCTGAACCGCTGACTCCGGTAACAACCGTCATCACATTCAAAGGAAATTTTATGTTGATATTTTTTAAATTATTTTCACAAGCCCCAATAATTTCAACAAAATGATTCCAATTACGGCGTTTTGCAGGCACATCAACAGAAAGCGTTCCATTGAGATATTTGGCAGTCATGGAATCCGGGTAATCCTTACCTTTTTTATTTCTCAATTCGTTGATTGTTCCCTGAAAAACTACGTTTCCGCCCAGTGTGCCTGCCAAAGGACCGATGTCGATAATTTGGTCGGCAGCAGAAATAATGTCTTCATCGTGTTCTACAACAACAACCGTATTGCCGATGTCTCGCAATTGCAACAACACTTTAATAAGCAAATCGGTGTCGCGGGGGTGTAATCCGATGCTCGGCTCATCTAAAATATACAAAGAACCCACCAAACTGCTTCCTAATGAGCCTGCCAGATTGATACGCTGCGATTCGCCGCCCGATAAACTCGCCGATAAACGATTCAATGTTAAATAACTTAATCCGACATCGCTCAAATATTGCAATCTGTTGTTTATCTCGATTAATACACGTTTCGATATTTCTTTTTGATGCGGTGTTAATTTCAAATCCTTGAAAAAATTACGCAATTGCTTTATAGGCAAAACAACCAAATCGGATATTGATTTTTCGTTTATTTTGATATATGATGCTTGTTTTTTCAGTCGAGTTCCTTTACATTCTGGGCAAACGGTTTTTCCGCGAAATCTAGACAACATCACTCGGTATTGTATTTTATGGCTTTGCGATTCGATGTTCTTAAAAAAAGTGTACAAACCTTCGTAATGCTTGTTGCCATACCATAAATCTTTGATATTTTGTTCAGTAAGTTGATAATACGGACGATGTATCGGAAAATCAAATTTCGATGCTGCTTTGATAAATTCATCGCGATACCACACCATTTTTTCGCCTTTCCAACAAACAACAGCCTCTTCGTAGATTGAAATATTTTTATTGGGAACCACTAAATCTTCATCAATACCGATTGTTTTTCCAAAACCTTCACACACAGGGCATGCACCTGCGGGATTGTTGAAACTGAACGTATGAATGGTGGGAATTTCAAAAACAATCCCATCGGCTTCGAAACGATTGGTGAAATTTTCGACAATGATTTTTCCGTTTATTTCTGATTTTATCAGACACTCGCCTTCGCCCTCGTAGAAAGCAGTTTGAACGGAATCACCCAAGCGACTGACGAAATCCTCACTCTTTTCGACACTCAACCGGTCGATAACCAAAAATTGAGATTTTGGCTTCGTCATTTTATCATTGGAAAGTATTTGGTCAATCTTAAAAAGCATTTGGTCAAATTCGACCCGCGAAAATCCTTGTTGCTGCAAAATTTCTAAATGCTCGGATAAACTTCGACCATTTTTCAGATTTATCTTAGCCAAAATCATAACTTTGCCAGCCGGAGGCAGAGCTAAAATATATTCTATAACATCGGTAATCGAATGCCGTTTCACGACTTTCCCTGAGACAGGTGAAATTGTTTCGCCGATACCAACAAAGAGCAATTTGAGATAATCGTAGATTTCGGTTGAAGTGCCCACGGTAGAACGCGGATTGCGTGTATTTACTTTTTGCTCAACGGCAATTGCAGGCGGAATGCCTTTGATGTAATCGACTTCCGGTTTGTGTATTCTGCCCAAAAATTGCCGTGCATAAGACGAGAGGCTTTCAACATAACGGCGTTGCCCTTCGGCATAAAGTGTGTCGAATGCCAAGGACGATTTTCCGGAGCCCGAAAGCCCCGTGATAACAGTCAATTGGTCGCGCGTGATTTTTAAATCGATGTTCTTTAAATTGTGAACCCGTGCACCTTTTATTTCGATATTTTCGCTGTGATATTGATTATTTTTCATTTTGAGTGAGCATTCGGTCAATGGTTTTTGGTAATTCGAGCCCGATTCAACATCGTTTGTCAAAGTATGTTAAAAAAAAGAAACAAATTTAACAATTTAGCGTAACATTGAATCAGAAACCAATTTATAATTTATAAAAATATCACATTGATATAAATAAGCCTAAAAACACCGGCACAAAAATTGAAGGAATTTACAATAAAATTAATAACCATGATTTATAAACAATTATTTCATAAAAAATATTTTAATTTTTAAATTTTTTAGATAATCTTTGTTTCAAGAAAAAAAGAATTAACATTTTTTATTAATATTTAACTAAACACGGGAGGGCTGCTTATTGAATCATATCTACTAAGAAACAAACAAACGTAAGGAGGTAAATATGTCTAAGAATCAATTAAGCGACCAAGAGTTGGTCATGCAGTTTGTATCCGGAGATCAGACAGCCGTAGAACATTTAATAAAACGCCACAAAAGAAGAGTTTTTACATATATTAAACTTGTGGTAAAAGATTCGCAACTTGCTGAAGATATTTTTCAGGACACTTTTGTAAAAGTGATAAAATCATTGCAAAAAGGGAAATATCAGGAAAAAGGGATTTTTGTTTCGTGGGTTATTCGTATTGCTCACAATTTGATTATCGACTATTTCCGAAAATCGAAGCATTTGCCCACATACAATGGTATTGAAAATGATACAGACGTTTTCAATTCGAAAAAATTTTCGGAAGAAACCATTGAACAAACCATTATTCGCGAACAGATAGCACAGGATATTCGCAATTTACTCTGTGAATTGCCCGAAGAGCAACGCGAAGTGATTTTGTTGCGACATTACGGCGATTTGAGTTTCAAGGAAATTGCCGAACAAACCGAAGTGAGCATCAATACTGCTTTGGGGCGTATGCGTTATGGTTTGATTAATCTGAGACGATTGATTGAACAAAAAAATATGAGCTTGACCGTTTTATAACAAAACCGGCTCAAAAAAAAGTGCAGAAACTTGGGTAAGTTTTTGCACTTTTTTTATAAAAACATTTATAAAACTTATTTAATATTTTTATAAACCGATATTTTTGCAGAATCGGCAGTTTTTTTGTAAAATCGTAATGCACGATGAACTAAACATTTTCGCCGAAAGAATGATAATGTTTCGGGTATAAACATTTCATTGTTTGAATTTATTTTCAAATATAAGAATTTTCTTTCGGCTGATAAATTAAGATTTGTGTAAAATTGGTATTGATTGAGAATGTACGGAATTTTCTTTTGATTTTGTTTCAAATATAATTTATAATATTCCCCTATTAGTTGGTCTATGATGAATAATTGCTCTATTTTTAGGGTTTTTTCTAATAATCGGGCAATTCGTTTTTCGAGATTCAATTTTATAATCTCGTCAGGTTGAGTCGAAATCCACAGGCTGTCCGAAACAATTTTGGGTATTTCGGTTTCGATACATGTTTTTTGCCACAAATCTGACGTTTGAACTTCGATTTCGGCATCCGGGAAAACACACCGTTGCCTGATTAACGAAAACAAAGCCGCTTCTGCTTGTCCAACTGCCAAATAATTTTCGCTCAGGGCTGTAAAGAATCGACTGCCTTCATTTTGAAACGAATCGGCTGCCGCCACAATTTCTTGGGCTGTAAGTTCGGCATTGAGAATGTTATCTTTTATTATTTCGGGATTTTGATTTTTAATCGCTTGCAAATAAGCACATTCAACCTGAATATTTTGTGCCATTGAAACAACAAAAGACACTGTTACAAACAGAGTAAAAAAATATTTTTTCATTTTTTCCTAATTCAATTGATATAATTTATTTGCGTCCTGTTTGTATGATCTTAAAACGTGATTTGCATTTTCAGTCCAAAACCCTGATTGTAAGCCTGCTTACCCAAACCGGGCATGTTTGTCAGATTCATTTTCAAATTGTATTTGTAGCGAATCATTTCTTGTTTTTTCTGTAAACGGTATTGTCCGTGAATCCAGTCGAAAAGGTATCCGCCGGCTATGAGAGCCAAAGCGCTGAAAACCAATACACTGTTTTGTGTTGTTTTGTCTTTATCGTAAAAAACAGAGCCTATCAATCCTTCTTTTTTTATTACATCTCTCCACGTTTGGTTTTTTGAGTTTTTGTTCAAATCGTATAGAAAATAAGCCAATTCGCCGTAGGCAAAAGCCCTGATTCCGACCAAAGCATAACCCGTCCGGTTATCTTTTTCCCAAAAGTGAACATATCCCGGAACCATTGTTGCATACGCCATTTCTTTCAATCTCAAATCGCGTGTAAGCAAGCTGTATTCGTTAAAGCTCATTTTGGGATCAATTTTTTCGTATTTGAATCTATCGTTGTTTTTTTTAATATAAAAATCCATGTCCTGAGCCAATGACAACTCTCCAAAAGCAAATATTGCTGATATTATAAATAATAGTCTCATGTTTAAAGAAATTACAGTTTTAATTTTGTAACATCAAATCGTTTTTCAAATTTCAGATCTTCGGCAGACGGATTTTGGAGCAAATCGTTCAAATCCTGCACAAAGATTTCGATTTGTTCGGCAGAATAGGATTTTTCTTCAGCGGCTTCGCCCAATGTTCCCCATATTGGCTCGCCGCATCGAATGCAACGTATGCCTTGTTCCGACAAATAAGTGGCTGCCGCCGGAATGATATTGATGAGTTCTTCAATAGTTGTGTCTTTTGTTATCATATTTCAACATTTTATTTAACCAAAATGCAAAAATACTAAAATATTCGTTTTTCTCAACTTTTGAAATCGACTAGCTTGTGGTCAATTACCGATAAAAAGAACTATTATGTATCTGATTTACATTATTTTACTTATCTAAACGTATTGTCTTTCAAATAAAAAAAGTGTGGCTTTTGCCACACCCTTTCTCAGATTTATTTAATTTCCACGGCATTTGCATAATCTTCATCAGTAATTTCATATTGATATTGATACCACGATTCTTTTACTTGCCCTCCGGTATGGCTGTTAATGTCTAAAATATTTCGTGCTTGTCCATCATCTCGCCGATAAATTATTTGTTTGACATCATCAAAAATAATATAGGCAGAATCTTCTGCCCCGCCAAAAGGGTTAACCGGTGCTCTATTAATAAATTCATATGAAATTGCTGAATTCGATGTGATTAAAAATGTCGTATCTTCGACAACATAACTTATAAATGCATTAAAAACTTTTAGTTTAACATTATGTGTTGATACATTTTTTATTGTAAAATCTATTTGAGTATCTTCCGGTTCACCACGCCACATGGTACAAGAATACATCATTATAGTTACTGTAAATAGAACTATTTTTATTATTTTCATTTATAAATTATTTAGTTTACCAATATAATGCAAATAATTCGTCAATCTGAGCATCTGTAACACCTGCTTTTTTGTGGTTTTTCACGGCATCACGCAAACTGCTTGTACCGTAAGAATAGATAAGAATGTTGTTTAATTTCTGTTACATTGTTGTATAAGTTTTTAAGGTTGTCACGCCATTGATTAAATGTTTTTAGATACACGTTTATATAAAATCAAGAGGGAAAAAGAAACTCTTTCTCCTTCATAATTTTCAACACATATATCATTTACAATCAAGTGCGTTTAAATAATCTTCTTCGGTAAAACGATAGGTAAACTCAAAATTATTGGTTCCAAGTTTTTTACTTTCGTAGTTTGCCATACCAAGAGGACCATCGTATAAATTAGAATTAAGTCCTATTTTAAAAGTATCACATTTAATATTATCATAAAACACTATTGTGGCATTAATGGGCGGAACAAAACTTTCCGAGCCCATGTCTTTCGAACCATTTCCATCTTCAAAATACTCAGTTGTATCGTAAGGTTTAACATTAAAATTGCTCCAAAAAGCAGGATAGTAAGTAATATCGTGTCCAGTTTCATTGATATAAATCCATTTAGCATTAATGAATAATCAGCTCTTCTGAAACAACCTATACCGAGTAGAAAAAATATACTAATTCCAATGAGCATATAATGCATCCACATTTTTTTCTGTTGCATTGTTGTATAAATCTTTATGGTTATCACGCCATGGATTAAATGTTTTTGCACCTTTTAGTGCATAATTTTACAAACCATGCATTTGCCGGCGAATAATTTTAGAAAATAATTTAGGGACAAAGCGTTTCAAAGTAACACCCCATTTTTCTTTTCCGCCCAAAACGAGTTCTTCCTGTCCATTTTTAATTGCATTGAGAACTTTTTGTGCAAAAAAAGCGGGTTTCATGCCTTTTTCAATATCCGGATCGACAGTATTATAAACCAAACCGTTGTTTGTTAAAGCATTTAAGGCGATTTTTGTTTTAATATAGCCCGAACAAATGATGGTGATTTTAATATTTTCGCTATAAATTTCGGCACGCAGGGAGTCGAAAAAACCATGTAAAGCATGTTTTGATGCCGAATATGCTGTGCGATAAGGGGCTCCAAATTTACCGGTTAAACTGCTCATAACAACAATATGCCCGGATTTATGTTGAATCATCGAGGGTAAAACAGCTTTTGTTAAAACAACGGCACCAAAATAATTGATGTCCATCAATCGTTTATCAACAGCAACAAGTGTATTTTTGGCTAATGAACGCTGACTGATTCCGCCGTTATTGATAAGCATATCAATTTTACCAAATTTTTCGAGTACATTTTGTGCTTTTGAAGGCAATTCGTTGTGATTTTCTAAATCCAAAGGCAAAACAAAAATTTCTTCGGGTTTATACGAACAATTTTTCCGCACGCGTTCCAATTCTTCCACACGCCGTGCAGAAACTATCAAGCGGCATTGTTCTTTATTCAAAGCATAAACCAAAGCTTCTCCCGCCCCGGAAGATGCTCCGGTTATCCATATTATTTTGTCTTTAAAAAACATAGCGAATTATTCTGAATATTAATTTATAAAAATAGATTAATTATTCATATTTTAAAAAAGGAATTTTGTACTTTTGCCGTCAAAATAATTTACTTTAAACCTATGAAAATGAATAACAAACACTTCATTTTTGTTTTAAGCTTCGGGATATTGTTGCTTTCGTTTTTCTCGACATCGTGCAACCGGAAAGAAAAAATTAAAATTTTAGAAGAAAAAATTGCCACTCTCAAAATCGAAAATGTTCCTCTGAGATTTAAAATTTTAAGTCGCGACAATGATAAAATCAAAGTCGCAATCAAGTTTTACGACATGCAAGACAATGTGATTGAGCGTTTTGAAAAACAATTGGAAGGCAGCGAACTGTCGTTCGATTTTTATGTTTTAAATATCAACGGCAGATATCTTGCTTTTCCGAGCAAAATATTTTCGGATAAAACAGCACCCGCCATGGGCGAAAGTCTTTTCGCAAACTACGACCGCAAAGGATTTCCGGAGATATATAATTTTAAAGGTATCGACCTAAAATTGAAAGAAAGTTTGTCGTTTGTGTTCGAGAAAGTAAAAACCGGCGATTTTAAACCCGATGATAAATATTTTGGCAATATGGTTCACGATGTCAAAGAATTTCAATCGTATAAAACCGACCAAATCTACAAAATCGTAACCCACACAAAAGGCGGTATCGAAATTATTGAAGATTGAAAATCAGAATATTAAACATGAATTTTTCCGCTATTTATAATTATTCGGTCTTTGTTTTTTTTGTAAATCTGTTGCTGAATTTTGATTTAAAATCACAAATTGTCAATGATTCATTGAAATTTATTCATGTTGAAGGCGGATTTTTTCGCCCCGGCAATAAAACAGGAGCTGCCGATGAAAGGCACGGAAAAATGGTTTACCTAAGCAGCTTTTACATCGCAGAATATGAAATTACCAATTCGCAATATGCTGAATTTTTGAATCGAGAAGGCAACAAAATCGTTGAACATGTTCCATATATCAACCTCAACGGAAAATGGAGAGATCAAAAATGCCGAATCTATGAAGAAGATTCGATTTTTAAAGTTGAAAAAGGCTTCGAAAATTTCCCGGTTACCTACGTTTGTTACTATGGCGCTGTGGCTTATTGTAATTTTTACAATTACCGCCTGCCAACAGAAGCAGAATGGGAATTTGCCGTAAAAGCCCGGAAAATTGAAACCCGGACTTCACAAAATCAGGTCGAGATAGATTCAATTGCTTGGTACAAATTAAATTCCGATTTTAAAATTCACGCTGTCGGGCTCAAACAAAGAGTGAATGGATTGTACGATATTTTCGGAAATATGGCAGAATGGTGTAGCGATTTTTATCTGGAAAATTCATACAGAAAATCGAAAAGAATCAATCCAAAAGGTCCTAAAAAAGGCGATTTCAAAGTGCATCGCGGAGGTTCGTGGATTGATTTGCCCGATGCCTGTAATTCTGAAAACAGGCGGGCATCGAACCCTGCTGAACATAATTCGACCATCGGTTTCAGAGTGGTAAAATAATTGATAATGAACAATTGCAAGATATTCGGATTGCAAATTTCTATCTTGATAAAAAAATTAAACACAATCCATGAAAGATAAATTATTCGGCAAAACATTTTCGGAAATTCAAGAGATAACCGATTCTTTGGGTTTTGCAAAATATACGGCAATGCAAATTTTCACACGCTTGTATCGCCACAAAGCCAAAGAAATAGATGATATTCCCGAACTCTCGAAAAAAAACAGAGCTTTGCTGGGCGAAAAATACGATATTGGCTTATCAGCTCCTGTTAATGTTCAGACATCGGTTGACGGGACAAAAAAGTATTTGTATCGCACCGAAAACGGAAAATATATTGAATCGGCATACATTCCGGAAAACGAACGTGCTACGCTTTGTGTTTCGTCGCAGGTGGGCTGTAAAATGGGCTGTAAATTTTGCATGACAGCACGACAGGGTTTTAACGGGCATTTATCGGCAAACGAAATCCTGAACCAAATACAAAGTCTTCCGGAACGACAAACTCTCACAAACATTGTATTCATGGGCATGGGCGAGCCTTTGGATAATTTCGATGCCGTTCTGAAAGCCTGCGAAATACTTACTCACGGCGATGCTTATGCGTGGAGCCCGAAGCGAATAACGGTTTCAACAATAGGCAATTTGGTTGGACTTCGAGAATTTCTCGAAAAAAGCAATTGCCATTTGGCTGTCAGCCTTCACAATCCTTTCCCGGAAGAACGTCGCAGCATGATGCCCTCGGAAATTTCCAATCCGATAAAAGAAGTATTGGACTTGATTCGCAGCCACGATTTCGGTCGCCAACGCCGGGTTTCGTTTGAGTATATCATGTTTAAAGGATATAACGACAGTGTGCGGCATGTGAATGAATTGGCAAAAATTTTGAACGGCATCAAATCGCGTATCAACCTGATTCGATTTCATACTATTCCCGATTTTCCCTTGCAAGGCTGTTCCGAATCGGAGATTGATGCTTTTGCCGAACTTCTCACCAAGAAAGGTATCAGAACTACGGTTCGCAAATCGCGAGGTATGGACATCGATGCGGCTTGCGGAATGTTATCAACAAAAGAATTGATTCGAAAAGATTAACAATCTGTATAAATTTTACACAAATTTCAAATTCTCAATTTTCTTCAATCG
>DYMH01000096.1 GCA_020721645.1 Draconibacterium orientale | reverse complement strand
GGAATACGATATTTTTATAAATGGTTTCAAATTCTATTTTGTACAAAATTGCTAATAAATATTGTTTCGACAACATTTTTTTTACGATTAGCTAAAAAACCTTTAAAAGTTTTGATTATATGAGAAATACACTTAAAATACAAATTCTTTTTTCAGAATAACTTGATTGTCAGCTAAAATGAGCAGATGATACTTTCCGTGTGGTAATTTGTTGACATCGAGTGTAAAACGAAAATCATAGGTGTTCGGATTTTGAGCCTGATTGGCAAAAATAGTGGCAACCGTCAGATTGTCCACATTGCGAACAATCATGTCCACATTGGCGTTGTGCGGCAAATTGTAGGTGATTTTACCGTGCATTTTTCCGGGGCGATTGCTGAATACGAGTTGCGGGTCGGCTTCGTAAACCAAAGTGTACCAAGGATATACATATTTTTCACCTTTTACACGACTCAGATATGCGTATAGTTTTTGCATTTTTTCAAAATCGGCTTCGTTGTCGTTGTGTATTGAATTGATTGCGTGGTTGTTACTTAAAACCCAAACGGCACTTTGAATCACACTCGAAGGATAAGTGGTCTCCGACAGCAATTGGCAAAGTTTTATCCACGAGCTGTCGGTCATGGTTCCGACATTGAAAACTGCGTCTTTGCTCGGACTGCCGTTGTTTGCACGGCAACAAAATCCGAAGAGATTAATTTTTTTCAGTTCATTGGCAGCCAATCGGACTACCAATTCCCGAATAATGAGAATGTCCTGTAACGTAGAATCTTCGGCTTTCAAACGGCGACCTGCTTCAAATCGAATTAAAGTGTCGGTGTCGAGCATATTTTTCAATTCGGCTTCGATGCACTCTTCCTGATGCCCTCCCAAACTTCTGATTTTAAGGTCGATTATTCCTGTTTTCGATGCCGTTTCTGCCGATATGCCCACCGGCTTTTTTCGTGTTTCCATTTTTATAACGGAAAATGAAGAAAGTAATATCATGCTAAAAACAATAGAAAAAATAAATGTCTTTTTTTTCATAAATAATCGTATTTTTGGTTTTTAATTGAGGAGATTTTTTCTTTATACTCATAATGAATACTTCAATTTAACGATACAATCAACGTAATTATTTTAATTTACTATAACAATAACAAGTTTTTATGAAAAAAATTATCATTATCACAATTTTATTGATTTTAGTTGTCGCCAATTCCGGTTTTTCTCAAAAAAAAACCATTATTAACGGAAACCTTAAAAATAAAGGAATTATAACGCAGGTTGTTCTTGAAAATATTCTTTCCGAGACTAAAATTGACAGTCTCATATTAAAGGATGACGGGAAATTTTCCTTTCAATTTGATGTTCAAAAATCCGATTTTTATCGCTTGAAATTCGATGAACAAGCAGTTGTTTTTATTGTTCCCGAACCGGGCGAAAATATCAAAGTAGAAGTAGATATTGATGACTCGCAAAATCCTAAAATCACGGGCTCCCAAAATTCCGAATTAATTTATTCAACCTTAGGTGAAACTCAAAAAAAAGATAAGGAAATTGAAGACTTCACAAAGCAAATTTCCGACCAAAAAAAAGAGATTATTCGCAAAATGATACAAAAAAATACAACTTCACTGTCTTGCTTGTTCTTTATCAGCGAATTAGACCCTTCGGAAGATGCCGCTTCCTATAAATTACTTGCCGAAGGTTTGAAAAATTTTTCGGACAATCCGCTGGTTGCCGATTTGCAAACAAAAATAGCTGCGGGAACAAATTTGGAAATAGGTTCCGAAGCTCCGGACATCGTATTATCGAATCCCGAAGGCAAAGAAATAAAACTGTCATCGCTGCGAGGAAAATTCGTTCTCATTGATTTTTGGGCTGCTTGGTGTCGTCCGTGTCGAGGCGAAAGTCCGAATATGGTGAAAATGTATAACAAATTTCACAAAAAAGGCTTCGAGATTTACAGCGTATCTCTTGATAACACAAAAGAAGACTGGGTTGGAGCAATAGAAAAAGACGGTTTGGGTGCATGGACGCATGTGAGCGACTTAAAATATTGGGATTCTGATGCCGCAAAATTATACAATGTACAATCCATTCCATTTACGATACTAATCGACAAAGACGGAAAAATCATTGCCAAAGAACTACGGGGAGCAGGATTGGAAACTAAATTGGAAGAAATTTTTGGTAAATAATATCAATTCAAACCCTGTCGGACATTATACTCAAACAGGGTAATTTTTTTATTTTCAATTTTCCATTTTCCATTTTCCATTTTCCATTTTCCATTTTCACTTTTCACTTTTCCCTTTTCACTTTTCCCTTTTCACTTTTCACTTTTCACTTTTCACTTTTCACTTAATGCCCGAACTATCCGAAAAACCAACATTATCCGAACTCCAATTTTACATTAAAACAATTGGTGAGCAACGCGGGTGGAATAAAAATAATGTTCTGGAAATCTTTTTGTTATTTTCAGAAGAAGTCGGAGAACTGGCAAAAGCTATACGCAATCGGCAAGGTTTGTATGCCGAAAATGTAAAAAAAATCAATCCGCATGAACTCGAATTAGAATTTGCCGATGTTCTGAATTATTTACTCGACTTGGCAAATTGCACCGGAATTGACTTGGAAACGGCTTTTAGGTTAAAAGACAAAATAAATAATTCGCGGCATTGGACCGAAAAACAACATAACGATAATAAGTAATGGTTAATTATTAATTGTTAATGAAGTAAAAATTTGATTTTGATGATAATATGGACATTATAATATACAAATAAATCTGTCCTATTACTTATACTTTGATTAGTTAATTTTTTGATGTGCTGATTGTTTTTAATATCAAATAGTTATACAATTTATAAAACGCAATTTACGACCGTGCATAAAATAATAATCAAAATGTATGAGTTCAGTTTAAAAAGTTATAAAGTAGAAAGTTTATAAAGTTATAATGCTGAAAATAAGGACTTAAATTAAATCCATATTTTTACATAAATTACTTATTATGAATGATTTACACTTTTCACTTTCAAACTTTATACTTTTTATACTTGGCTCATGTATAATAACACACTTGTTTTTTGATAATTCTCGAAAATCAGTTTAACTTTGAAAGAAATATGACATTAACAGCCGGAATCATGAAAAAATATTTAAAAATTACTGTTTTTTTGTTTTTTATTATCTTTTTAGTACATAATACAGCTCAAAGTCAAGCTATAAAAGATATTGAAACATTAAAGTCCGAGTTGGACACAATTTCCGCACAACAATTGCCAATAAATTCAATCGCTCTGACTCCCGACAGCAATTGGGTGATTTTATACGGCGATATTGGCTATTCATACACAAATTTGCCCCCAAAAATCGTTGAAAAACTAAGTTTATTGAACAAAGAAGAGAAAGTTTTAAATGATATAGATTTTTATGGGGCAAGCAAAGTAATTTTGTATGAAGATAATGCTTTTTACAGCGACTCGCTGCCAGAAACGCTCTCCACGGCTTTGTCGATGTTGAATAAAAACGGCAGAAAAATTACGGGCATGAATTATGCTCCCAACGGTGCATGGATAATTTTATATAACCAAAACAGTTATTTTCAAAACAATATTCCCGGTTCGTGCCGAAAAAAAATCGAGAATTTAGCATACCGCGACCAAATTATAAAACAAGTCGCCTTCTGCGATAAGGCTTGGGTTGTATTTTATTCTTTTGCAGGATATTCATATTCCGGAATACCCGAAAAAGCAGCCAAACAAATTGACAAACTCTACAAGGAAAACCACGAATTAAATAAAATCTTTTTCCTCGCAAATCATTGGGTAATTGTTTACGATTCCTACAAATATGTATCCGATTTTTAATATTCTAACAAAAATAAAACCTTTTTTTCAAATGTTTCTAAAAATTTATAAAATGCGAATTTCGTCAATACTATTTTTTTTATTGTTCGTTGGCTTATGTGCTCATGCACAAACCGGAAATACCATAAAACTGACGAATCTTTTCCCCGAAAGCATTGGAGCCGGCACCAATTTTACAGTCGATTTATCATTCGATAAACCCGAAATACAAGCCTATGCCGTTTTTAAACAAACATTTCCCAAGGGCTTTATCGTAAAAGAAGCTCAAAGTGAAAGTGCCGAATTTTCGTTCGAGAAAAACGAACTTAACCTTACGTGGTTGCGTTTGCCGCAAGAAAAACATTTTACGGTTTCGTACACAATCCAAGTCGATTCCGCAGTTTCGGGAATATTTGCAATGAACGGAAAATTAAACTATTTTGTCGATAACAGACAAGGGACTGTCATCTTGCCCTCGGATACACTGACCGTTAAAAAAGCAGGAAATCCAACACTTTACAAGGATATTGCAGAAAAGGTGGATACTGCAAAGAAAGAAAATAATCCGGTACTTGTTTCAGCCAACGAACACCCAAAAAAAGATATTTCCTGTCTGAGAGAATTACCTGTTTCAATTCCCGAAAAAAACGAATTTGAGGTTAAACTCAAAATATTAAAAGGTGATTTGGTAAGTACTGCAAGAATCACTGAATTAATTCCTCCGGATTTCGAGGCTCGCGAAAGCGACAGTCAGGGGGCTGTTTTTTCTTTTGTCGATAATAAAGCCACTTTTATTTGGAATAAACTTCCCGAAACCCCCGAAATTACTGTAAAATACACACTTATTCCAAAAGATAAAAACAACAAAACACAGCCCGAGCTTAATGGTCAAATGCTCTATATTTCAGACGGAAAAGTAGTGCCTTTGATTGTAAAAAGAAACTATTAATCCGATTCATTATCAATCAAGAAAAGGCGAAGTTTATTCTTTTGAGTAAACTTCGAATTTTTATTTCCAAGAATGAAATATCTCGAAACTTAATTATTTTTTACACGTATTACAATTATTCATTTACTATTAATTTTATTATTTATGCGAAAACTATTTCAACTCTCCATTTTTCTCGGAATTATCATTGTTACAACAAATTATGCAAAAGCTCAGCAAGTAGTACACCCCGAGGTTATTTTAAAACCGGTTTATTTCGACGTGTCCGTACCGTTGAAAGATATGCCCACAATCGGAACCGATTTATATGTTGATAAAGCAACATTCATCAGAAACCGTGATTTTAAAGAAAAATTCTATCCTTTTGCCGAAAAATCCGAAGCCGAAGTAAAAAACGGCGACCCGTTATGGCAAAAATTTATGGGCTCTTCAAAAGGAGCCGGAACAATTCAGCAAAATTTTGCAGGACAATCCACAACATCGTATCCTCCCGATTGCAATGGTGATGTCGGACCAAATCATTATTTTCAAACAGTAAACACCACGTATGCAATTTACAACAAAACCGGAACGAAATTAGCCGGACCAACCAATATGAATACATTGTTCAGCGGTGTTACAGGTTCTTCGGATAATGACGGCGACCCAATCATTCTGTACGATGAGCAAGCAGATCGTTGGATGGCTTCCGAATTTGCCTTAGGTGTCAGTGGAAACGATTACATGCTTATTGCAGTTTCAACAACTGCCGATCCCACCGGAACATGGTTTCGCTGGTCTTTTGACGTTGATGATATGCCCGATTACATGAAATTTGGTATCTGGAGAGACGGATATTATATGGCAACTAACAATGGTGGAAATAAAGATGTTTATGTATTCGACAGAACTACCATGCTTGCCGGAGGAGCTTCGCCTACAATGGTTGGTTTTGTAAACCCTAACAGACCGAATGTTGATTTTCATTGCATCATGCCATTGGATAACGACGGCGACTTTGCCACAGTAGGCACCAACGGTGGTTTTATTACAATTAACGACAATGCCAACGAAGGAAGCGATGAATTAAGAATTTATGAACTCCATGCAGATTGGGTAACTCCCGCAAATTCTACTTTTGCGATGACGCAACAATTGCCGGTTGCTGCTTTCGTCAGTGAATTTACAACAACTTGGGATGATATCACCCAACCCAATTCCCAAAAATTGGACGGAATTCCCGATGTTCTCATGTACAGAGCTCAATATCGTAATTTCGGAACTTATCAATCAATAGTAATAAATCACACGGT
The DNA here is from genome assembly GCA_020721645.1 of Draconibacterium orientale. Classification (GTDB taxonomy): domain Bacteria; phylum Bacteroidota; class Bacteroidia; order Bacteroidales; family JAADGE01; genus DYMH01. Next base: position 8,060 of record DYMH01000096.1, on the reverse strand, counting down.
TGATGTTGATAATACCAATCATGCCGGCATTCGCTGGTACGAATTACGAAAAACAACAGGAAATTGGTCTATTCGACAATCCGGAACTTATGCACCCGATGCACACAGCCGATGGTTGGGAAGCATCGCTATGAACGGTTCCGGTGAAATCGGTTTGGGATATTCCGTTTCGAGCAGTACCGTGTATCCAAGCATTCGCTTCACAGGGCAATCGGCTTCTGAAAATGCTGCAGCTTCCGGAATTTTAGATATTCCTGAATTTTCCGGATTAGCCGGAACTATTGCTCAATCTTCATATAACCGCTGGGGAGATTATGCCCTCATGTCCGTTGACCCGACTGATGACCAAACATTTTGGTTTACAACCGAATATCTTATTACAAGCTCCGATAAAGGTTCAAAAGTAATTTCTTTCAAATTATCGAACTCTCCATCAATTGTTACAACTGCCGCCTCAAACATTGTCGGCTCAAATGCAACATTAAACGGAACCGTAAATCCAAACGGATTTTCTACCGATTATCATTTCGAATGGGGAGCCACAACAGCATACGGAACGAGCACTGCAACAGTAAACGCAGGTTCGGGAACTTCACCTGTGGCTGTTACTGCTAATATCTCCGGGCTTATTGCCGGAACAACCTATCATTTCCGATTGGTGGGCGAAAACAGCGAGGGAACAAGCAACGGAAACGATATGAGTTTCACACCCGGAGCGGCATCACTCTCTACGACCACGCCGTCATCAGTTACTATGACAAGTGCATCAAGCGGTGGAAATATCACTTCCGACGGCGGCAACACGGTTACCGCACGCGGCGTTTGTTGGAGTACTACTCTAAACCCTGTAGCAACAGGTAATCATACAACAGATGGAACAGGTACCGGAACATTTACAAGTTCAATCACCGGACTTAGTTCCAGCACAACATATCACGTAAGAGCTTATGCCACAACTTCTGCCGGTACTTTTTACGGCGATGATAAAACATTTACCACTCAATGCGGTATTATATCGACATTCCCATGGAACGAAGGTTTTGAAAACGCAGGCACACGCCCCGGCTGTTGGACCGAAGCAAACGTAACCGGAACTTTACCTTGGGCATTTCAAGCCGGCGGGCAATCTTCGCACCCTGCTGCAGCTCATTCCGGAAGTTATAACGCATTTTTATATCAAGCATCATACACGGCAAGCGTTACCAAATTAATAACGCCTACCCTGAATTTGTCAACTCTCTCATCTGCCACTCTGAAATTTTGGCATACACAAACTGTTTGGGATACCGACCAAGACGAATTGAGAGTTTATTATAAAACTTCATCATCGGGAACATGGACTTTGCTGCAAAGTTATACAACAAGCATTACTGCGTGGACCCAAAGAACCATCACACTGCCGGCTTTGAGCAGCGATTATTATATCGCCTTTGAAGGAACAGCTCAATATGGTTACGGTGTATGTGTTGATGATATTCAAGTTTCGGGAACTCCGATTGTCGGAATCCAAACCATTTCATCGAACGAAGCTGTTCACATTATGCCAAATCCGAATAACGGACAGTTTAATCTAAAATTCGACCGAATGATTCCTTCAATCGACATTACAATATCAGACATAACAGGCAAAGTTGTTTATCAAAAAAATGCAAAAAATACAGCAACAATGCAAATCGACTTATCCGAAAAATCTTCGGGAATCTATTTTATCCGTATGATGTTTGAAGATAAGGTGCAAACTCAGAAACTGATTATCAAATAATATTCCGTTTCAAATACAAAGAAAACTCACATTTCGACTTAAAAAAGAAAAATGTGAGTTTTTTTATTGCCAACTTATTAAAATTGAGTAATTTTACATTGTTGTATTTCTCAAATTATTAATAATTTTTACTATGAAAAAAATCCTTATAACAATTGCTTTTCTTTTTTCTTTTAATTTGATATTTTCTCAACCATGGTTGGTAAATCTACCTCAAAACAAGAACAAAAGTGATATTACTTTAAACGATTACCGAGCCGCTTTCGACAAATATTGGGAGCCTTATACGGTTTCTAAGGGCTGGTATATCGACAAAGCCGGCAAAAAACAAAAAGCCTTCGGGTGGAAACAATTCTTACGCTGGGAAAATTTTTGGAACTCACGCGTAAGCCCTGTAACCAGTGCATTTCCAAATACTTCGGTTGCTGAGCAGTATCAAAAATATTTGAAAAAGTATCCGAATTTAAAAAGCAGTTCGGGAAATTGGAGCAGTATGGGCACATCAAGCTCCGAAGGCGGGTATGCCGGAATCGGACGAATTGCAACGATTGCATTTCACCCCACCAACAACAATACGTTTTGGCTTGGTGCACCCGCAGGCGGATTATGGGTTACTACCAATGGCGGCTCCGCTTGGAATGTTTTAACCGACCAAAACGATGTTTTGGGTGTGAGTGCCATAATCATTCCCTCAAACTATGAAGCATCGCACACAATCTATATCGGAACAGGAGACCGTGATGCCAAAGATAATTATTCGGTCGGTGTTCTTAAATCTACCGACTACGGAGTAACTTGGGCAAACACAGGGCTTGTTTTTTTGCCGTCGAACAAAGAAGTTGTTAATAACATGCTCGTTGTTCCGGGCAATGATGCTAAAATCTACGCCGCAACTTCCGACGGACTCTATGTAACCGAAAACGCTGCAACAACTTGGGCTCAATTGTCCACCATCGAATTTATCGACATCGAATTTAAACCCGGCGACCCTACCATTATTTATGGAGCTACCCGCAACGGATTAATTTATAAAAGTATCAATTCCGGTGCAATTTGGAATCAGGTTTATACTTCCGGAACCGGGTCAAGAATCGAACTCGCTGTCAGTGCAAATGACCCTGCCCGCGTTTATGCTTTGGTTGCAGCAGCCGATAACAGCTCGAAAGGTATCTACCGTTCTAACGACAGCGGAGGGAGTTTCACGTCAGTTTTCAATTCATACAATCTTCTTGGCTGGGACGATGCCGGCGGAGATTCGGGCGGGCAGGCATGGTACGACCTCGCAATGGCTTCCGACCCAACAAATGCCAATGTTGTGTATGTCGGCGGTGTCAATACGTGGCGTTCTGTCGATGGCGGCATACATTGGGCAATCGCAAATCATTGGAGTGGTGATGGAGCTGTGGCGGTTCATGCCGATAAACACTATTTCGCTTTCAATGGTAATACTTCCAATTTTTTTGAATGTAACGACGGAGGAATTTATAAATCTACGGACGGAGAATCATGGAGCGATTTATCGAATGGTCTCACAATAAGCCAAATGTATGCACTCAGCACCGCTCAAACAGTTTCCGATGTAATCATCACGGGCTTGCAGGATAACGGAACCAAAGTCCGTTGCAGCGACGATTGGACAGATGTTATCGGCGGCGACGGAATGCGATGTTTGATCGATTTTACCGATGAAAATACTCAATACGGAAGTTTATATTATGGTGAAATTGCCCGTACAACCGACAATTGGAATGCAACATATACCGAAATCAGCAATAATATTCCCGGAGGTGCCAACGGGGCGTGGGTTACGCCTTATGTATTAGACCCCAACGACAATAATACAATTTATGTTGGATACGCCGATTTATGGAAAAGTACCAACAAAGGAAATTCGTTCACAAAAATAGGCAGTTTCGGTTCTACACTTGCATCTATTGCCGTAGCACCTTCAAATTCGCAATACATCTATGTTGCAACCGGCAGCAATATTCAAAAAACACAAAACGGTGGTTCGGCTTGGTCGAGCATTACAGCAGGTCTGCCGGTATCCGAAAATTCAATCACGTATATAGCAGTTAAAAACGATGACCCGCTCACTGTTTGGGTAACTTTAAGCGGATACAACGACCAAGGGGTTTATGAAACAACCAACGGTGGCAGTACGTGGACTAATATTTCGGCAGGGCTTCCCGAAATTCCGGTTAATTGCATCATTCAAAATAAGATCGAAACAGCCTCTGTTCAGCTCTACGCAGGCACCGATTTTGGAGTCTTTCTGAAAAATGGAACTGATGAATGGTTGCCTTTTAATACCGGTATGCCAAAAGTTGTTATCGATGAATTAGCAATTTATTATGATATGCAAATACCCGAAAACAGCCGCTTGCGTGCAGCAACATACGGTCGAGGTCTTTGGGAAAGTGATATGGATTTATCGGGTGCTTATGCTCCCACTCTTATCACAACAGCATCTTCGAATATTACTTTAAATTCTGCCGAACTGAGCGGCGAAATTTTAAATGATTTTGGATCAACGATTACGGAAAGCGGCTTCGTGTATTCGACATCAAACAACCCCGAATTATCAGACCCAGGAACATTTTCAGTTTCCACTTCGCCCGTCATTACTTCGGGGACGTTCACCTTATCGGTTACCGGTTTGTCCGAAGGAACGACTTATTATTACCGAGCTTATGCAAAAAACTCGATTGGGACGGGTTACGCTCCCGAAAAATCGTTTACCACAACTTGTACAGCAAATTCTGTTTTTCCGTGGACAAACGGATTTGAAAACAACGGTTTAATACCCAATTGTTGGTCGCAGGAATATACTGCGGGCGACAATGTCGATTGGGTTTTCCGAACAGGTTCTTCTTCCGGAGTGCCTGCAACTGCACATACCGGAATTTATAATGCAGCTCTGAAAGATTCCGATACGCAGGACGATAAAACGATGTTGATTTTGCCGGTTATGGATTTCTCCGGTATTTCTTCGGCAAATATTAGTTTTTGGCACATGCAAGCAAATTTGTTTTCGTATCAAGATAAATTAAGGGTAATTTACAAAAATTCAGCACTTGGCGAGTGGAGCGAATTAGCTGCATTCAACTCCGCAATAACAGCATGGACTATGGAGTCTCTCTCCCTGCCGAATCTAAGCAGCGATTATTACATTGCATTTGAAGGAAATGTAAAAAATGGAAGAGGCGTTGTTATAGACGATATTACAATTTCCGATGTTACTGATGTAATTGATTTAAAAATGCAGAATTTTAGTATCTTCCCCAATCCTTCGGACGGTAATTTTACCTTGTCGAACCTGAGTTTCGGAAACGCAACATTTCATATCTACGATGTTCAAGGAAATGAAATACATCTTGAACTCATCAATAATTTGGAGACAAAATCAGTAAATATACATTCACTTCCGGGAATATATATTTTGAAAATTGAAAATGAAAACAGAATTTTCTATAAAAAATTGATAGTGAAATAATTCAAGAAAAATGCCCAAAACTTGATTGTTTTGGGCTTTTTTTTATAAGATGCTTGGGGCTTTATAATATTTATGCTAAAATGGATTATTAGTTTACTTTTAGATACCAAAACTTCGGTAAAAAAATACATATATTTGATAATCAAAGAAATATAAAAAGGTGTAACTGCCGAACAAATTACTGTAAATCAATAATTTACACATTTTCACCGACTATTGAATAATAGACCAATCTGCACATCAACAAATCATCTCATCAACAAATCATACCTATTTTAACCAACGGCGTAATTTTCGTTTGATTAGATAGAACGAATTTGTTGTCCATGGATTTAACGGCAAAGTGAGTGAGGTTTTAAAAACAAATAATCCATCGGGAAAAGAATCATATAGTTTTACTGCCGGGTTTTTTTGATAGGTCATTGGTACTTCATAATCTTTGTTGATAAAACCGCCGAAAACATAATTTGCCTCAAAGTTAAAAACGGTATAATTAAAGCCTAAAACACCCACAAAATTGCGGCGCATGTAGGTATCTTTTTTCATTTTTTTATTTTGAACAACGGTTGTGAAATTTACTTCCGAAGTTTGGCTCATACCCAAATTGATATTGTATTGTAAACCGGCGAAAATATAGCGTTGATTTTTGAACATGCTTTTACCTACTTTAAAAAGCAAAGGAATGGCAACCGTGTTGATAATTTGATGATCGACTAAAGTATATTGTTTATTCAACGATTCGTACTTTTGAGACATGCCAAATACTTGATATTCAACACCAAGTGATACGCCTGTGAGGTCGTTGTGCATATCGTGCGTGAAAAGCAGACCTCCGTGAAAGCCTAACTTGTAGCCCATATATCCCGTAACAGGCATTAACTGAAAATCTCCGTATTCGTTTTGTATTTGGTAGTAGGCAAAAGAATCGGGCTGTGCATCGAGAAAACTATGGTTAAATCCGGCTTTCAGCGTAAAGAAATCGTATTCGGGATCCCATTGTGCAAAGAGGTTAATGTTTGCAAATACGACAAATATGAAGAGTGCTGATATTTTTTTCATTGTTAATGATTTTTATTTTTTTGAAGAAAGAAAATTGAACATTACGGTAAATAATGGTAGAAAGTGTTGGTGTAAGGGTTGAAAGCGTCATCAATCACTCCGGTACCAATGTATCCGCGGTATTCATCATCTTTTTCGTAGTACAATCCGGCACCGATAGCTTCTTTTCGCGGCAAGCCGATAAACCGGGCTCTTTCTTCCCATTGATTGATATACGGATTGTATCGCCAAAAATCGCTGCGGAGCGAATCACCGTCGAAACCGGTACCGATATAACCGAAATTTTCGATTGCAAATCCAACGGCATCAATACGTGCTGTTCCGGGGAAAGTTCGTTTTTGAATCCACACACCGTCATCATCGTCATTTGAAGTTAATGGGGGTTGAAATTTCCATAATCGATTCTGATATGCCCCATTTTGGTCAACACCGCCTGTAACATATGCGTACTTGTCGATTACAAACGAAACTGCTTTTGTCAAACCGTCCGGATCCGGGTACGATGTCATGGCACGCCATGTTCCATAGGGATGAGATCCATCGGTTTTTTGTGGGTCGAATTGATAAAAATCTTCCATTACGGCTGTTGTTGTCCCCTGTCCTAAACCAACATAGCCTTTGCCGTTGATAGAAAATGCAATTGCATTTCTTATTTCTGTTCCAATAAATGCCGATTGGTTGATTAAACGTGTCCAAGTACCTGCCGGTGGATTCAGATTCGGTTCCCAACGGTAAAATTCTCTTGTTACTGTTTCAACACCGCCCGAAAGTGTGTAGCCGGTGCCGATGTATATAAAATCTTTTTTAATCCCATTCACATCAATGTCTTCGAGAACAAAAGCTACTGCATCGGACGTGGGCAGTCCGGGAAAATTTGTTGCCGAAGCCCAACTGTTTGATTCTGTATCGTATTTGAAAATTGTTTTTGTAGGACCTTCGGCATTTGCACCCATGCCTGCGTAAAGCTCATTTTTATAAACAAATGAAACACCTCCTTTGAAATATTGTGTCGGAAATTCGGTGCGGGGTTCCCATTTATCTTTTGTTTGAAGAGTTTTCAGTTGTGTAACAACCGGATTGTAGGCTGTATCAAGGTTTGTGCCATCTAATTTGCCCGTAATAACATACGATTTTACATAATAATTAGTTACAGGTACTAATTTGGTCATAACGCTTTCAAAAAGGCTGTTATCAGGCACTTCTGTAACAAAATCGGTAAATTCCGATGGCATCGTTTCCTGCAATCCATCGTAAGTAAAACAAGTCGATAAAGTATCGACCACTCGTATTTTGTCCGGATTTTTAGACCAACAGTGTCCATAAGCCAATACGCTGTCTTTGACATTGTTGTATAGCACTTTTTCTTGTACAATGGCGTATATATCGCGTATGGTTGTTACTGAATCTTTGGATCCGCTGAAATATTTTGCTGCTCCGAAAAGGGTGGTGTAAGTGCCCGGTCCAAATTCTCGAATTATTGTGTATTCTAAATCATTGTATTTGCACCCGGCAAATACAGTAATAAAGCCTAAAAGAATTAATAATTTCTTCATTATATTCGGTTTTTGTTAATCTTGGTTTTTAGCAACAGTAATTCGTTTCAAAATTAATGATAAAACGAAAATATTCTATTTTTATTTATTGTTTTGGATAAAAAATGCTCAACAAATTTAATAAATTTTCAAAACAAAAACAGTACCGGGAATAAATTAGATGATAGGTTTTAATTTATTTGCATAACCG